>SVCL01000151.1 GCA_015058405.1 Clostridium sp. | reverse complement strand
ATTAATTGTATAATTCTTATGTAAAATATTTGTTTTATTCATGTAAATATTTTACTACAAATCCTGACTTCTTTGAGGTTAGGATTTAATTTTTTTTATAGAAAAAGGGCGTCACACTATTTTTTAGTGCGACAGCCCCTCTCAATTTATCCTTACTTTTCAAATTGCCTGTCCAAATTGAATAATCTATATTTTTTTCCGAATCTATATTATTAAATTTTATTTTCCAATCTCCCTTTGCGGAAACCCCAAAAAATTGATCTTCTCCTCTAATAGAACTAGATTTAACCACAATTCCATTTGGATCAATAATCTCATAACAGATATCTTCATTAGAATATAACTTCATCTTTATGTCAATATATCTATTATACTCTGATACCATAAAATCTATTTCTTTATTTTCAGTTGATAATATTTCTCTTACATTTTTAATAGAATAAGAATTTATTTTATCTATAACACAAATAGCAATTATGACTAGAACCATTAACCACCACTTTACTAATCTTATTTTTTTCATATTTTCCTCACACTCTAAAAATATAGTATTATACGCATTTTAATACATATATAACTATATTTTTAGTGCAATAAAAATATGCTAAGTATTTAAAATAATTATCCACAAAATTATTTAACAACTTTTTCTAATAAGAAACTCCCTTCTCTCCAATCCTTAGGATTTTCTATCTTAACCAAATGAAAACCACATTTATTAATTTAACCAATTTCAATAACATCTAATTCTTTAACATCTAATTCTTTTTACGTTTTTTATACATGGCTTTATTTCTTTTAGCTTGTCTTTCTTTTTCCTTTTCTCTTTTCTTTTTTTCTTCTATCTTATCTGCCACCTTAACAAAAGATAATGAACAAAAAAACCATATAACACCTAATATTGTTGATGAAATTCCTGTTACTACAAAACTTATATCTGCCGGCATATCTTTAAATGTAATATTATATATATGAGTTGTAATAAAAATAAAAAATGCAAATATTACACTAAAAATTATCCCATTTAGTTTATTTCTGCGTATAGAATTTACATACTTTTCTACTAATTTAATCACTATATCATCCCCCCTTATATATTTTACCATTATATGTAACAGTTTTATATATAATTATAAATTCAAACACAAGAAAACCACTAGGTATTACCTAGTGGTTTTCACAATCGAGATAAGCCATAAGCGGGGTCCTGTATTAAGCAATCATCTATCTAGACCTACTGTTACCAATAGGCTCAAGCGACACACCCAGAGGCGGAACGGGCCACTCCTTATTTGCCTCTCTATTCGGTCTTGCTCCAAGTGGGGTTTACATAGCCGTGAAGTCGCCATCACGCTGGTGAGCTCTTACCTCACCTTTCCATCCTTACCTGCTAAAGCAGGCGGTATATTTCTGTTGCACTATCCTTCAAGTCACCTTGACTGGACGTTATCCAGCACCCTGCCCTGTGGAGCCCCGACTTTCCTCTCCTAGCTCAAAGGCTAGCAGCGATTGCCTGTCTTACTCGACCTTTATAATATCACATATTTATTTTTTTTACAACATCTTTTTATTTATGGAACAAAAATAAATAATAATCCTAACAATATTAATATTATAAAGCCATATAATCCAACTCCAGATAATAACAACGTAATAAGCATTGCACATAATACGCAGCACTTAAGAGGACTTATAAAAGCAAATATAGGCCACCTAATACACTTATTGAAGGTTTTATTTATATTTTTGCCAAAATTGCCTCTAAAATCATTTAACCTCTTACTAATCTTAATCTCCCCTTAAAATATTTATCTTCATTAATAATACTATTCAACTATCACATAAATTTACCAATAATATAATTGATTTTACATTAATTTATATATATACTTTATTTTGTGATATTTTTAAGGAGGTAAATATGAAAAAATTATACTTACTATTAATTTTAACTTTAACTATAACATTGATTTCTTGTAAAACTACTATTACTAATGAAAATCAACCCATAGCTCAAAACGAATCTATTGATTATTCAAAATTTCAAGATCTAAATCTTCCTAAAGAAACTTTAAATATAAATATTGATGGAAGCAAACTAGAATTAACCACACCAATATACTTGGAAAAAAACAGATATTATTTATGTTTAAATGAATTAGTAGATAAGCTTAACGGAACTTTATCAAATGAAGATGATATTTTAACTATATCTATAAATAATACAACCTTTACTATAGATACTAATAACAACTCAATATCTTCTTCTAACAAAACCACAAGTTTAAGACAAGAATTAAAAATACAAAAGCCTTTCTATTATATAGGATTTTCGGATTTTGCAGAAGGATTAAATATGTATACAAGTTGGAACACTGATACCAAGACTATCTTTTGTAAAACTAATGGAAATGATATTGCTAACTTACAACCATATAAACCCTCTATAGAACAAGTAGGATACTTACGATTAGAGGATATCGATTTAACCACAATGCCTTATGATAAAGAATACCTAGAAAAAATAAGGATAATCGGAAACTATCTAGATAAAAAACAAGTTCCTTATCATATAGCTTGGATCCCTAGATTTGTATCTCCCAAAAATAATATAGATGTTGATCCTATGTCTCAAAATAATTTTCAAAACGCAGAAATGGTTTATACACTTGATTACTTTATTCAACATAGTGGTTTAATTGGATTACATGGCTACACACACCAATTTGGTAATGATGAATCTGCTATAGGCTGTGAATTTGGTCCTAAAGCACCTTCAACTAATAACTTTAAAGAAAAGATAGAAAAAGCAATAGAAACAGCCAAATATTTAAACATACCTATCGACTTTTTCGAAGCCCCTCACTATGAAATAACTGCTGAACAAAACAAACTTGCAGGAAACTACTTCAAAATTTTATATTATCCTTTTAAAGATAAAGGACAATCTGCTATAGATTACACCAAACCTCAAGTTAATCCTTATAATAATAAATCTTACTTTATTTCTACAGCTTTAGATTACATTCATGGAAACAATATAGATGGATCTATTAATAAAATAAAGCATGCTAATAAAAAAAATATGGGTAGCCTTTTCTATCATCCAAGATTAGATTTTAATTTTATAAAACTGTCTAATGAAGGTGGAATTCCATCTTACACTTATGATGATAATTCCACTTTAAAAAAAGCTATTAATGCTTTAGAGTCTGTTGGATTTAAAATGTCTAAAGTTACCGATATAAAATAATAACAAAAGGATGATGTATATTAAATTAAATTACATCATCCTTTTACTATAATTATATCTTGTAAAATAGTTTTTATTTCCACCTTAAATATTTCTATAGCCCCCGTATCTTTTATAGGTTCTTTAAAAGATTCTAATACATAATAAAAAAGTATGCCAAGCTTTCTTTTAATAATCAAAATATTATCTCCGTTCAACCCATCATACCCTTTTAATACTGCCTCTACTACTTCATTAACTTCTAAAATGTTTAATTTTCCTGATGCTAGTAACCTGTCATATAAAAACAAACACACTAATTCTTTTTCACTATAGACTTCCTTAGTTATGATATTATTTTCGAAAACCTCTATTATATTAGTTGCTATAATATCTTTCTTTATTAAATCATCTCTACTTATATTTAATTTACTTAAATCATAGGAAAATTTCTCTGCAAGCTTATCTAAAGATACATCATCTTTAAGTTCTAATATCTTTTCTATTCTTTCTTTTATCTTGAACTTTGGAAAAAAAGTTTCTTGCCCTGTAGAAACACTCTTTTTTATAAACCATTCTTCTGGTATTAGTTTTTTTCTTTTCCATCTATATAATTGTCCATATGATATATTCATTTCTAGCAACAAATCTTTTTTAGATATTAATTCTTCTGACATACTTCCTCCTTAACTATGCTGTCTTTATCTACTTCTATACTATTTGTGTATTCTACCTTTTTTATAGTACATCCTTTTAATATCTTAACATTTATCCCTCTGACTACATCTGCCACAGTATTTTCTAATATTACTTCATCTCCTTCTATTATATTGCATCTCATTACATATCTTCTAGAAAATAGATTGCGTTTCACTGAAATATCTATTTTACTACCGCCTATTTCATTTATAAAACTTTCTCCATTTAATTTTATTTCAATATTGTCAGCCGATAATAATCCTCTTATATCAACTTCCCCTGTACTTATAAAACTTTGCCCTTCACAATCTTTATAAGCAGTTATTTCACCAAGATTTTTATAATTATTAAAAGACATATTATCTTTATACTTAGCCTCCCCTAGAATTGAAACATCGCCTAGGCTGCATTGACTATTAAATTCCACTTCTCCATTTACCTTTATATTTTCTGTTTTTACTACCTTATCAGCTATTACCTCTCCTCTTATTTTTATTTGCTCTGCCACAAAATCTTCTTTTATGCTACATTCTCCATTTACCTTTAACACTTCACACTTTATACTTCCTATAGTTGTAGCTTCACCATTAACAGATATCTTACTATACTCTCCCCCACTAATAGTTCCTTCTCCAAGTATTGATAAAGAATTATCTCTCTCCATTATTACTCCTCCTATACCCTTACTATATTTATAACTTTACTTTCTTTATTTATATCTAAATTACCTGAACATTCTATATTAGCAATATTGCACCCTTTCCCAATTGTAATGTTTTTTCCTCTTACAACATCACAATTTACATTATCTAAATATATATTATCTCCCTCTATAATCTTACAGCTTATCTTTACCTTTCTATTAATCCAAAACCTCTTATGAAATGAATTACTACTAATTTTAATGCTAGATCCACCTATTTCATTTAAGTTACAACTTCTAGATATCTCCATAGAAACTGCATCTGCATTTATTAATCCATTACTATTCATAACACCTTCAACCAAAATAGTTTTAGCCTGTATATTACCTAAAACCTGCATTATACCTTCAAAAGATATATGATTTCTCACTTCTACATTACCTTTGAATTTACCCATACCTTCACAACTTATATTTTCACATGAAATACTTCCATTTACCTTCAGTGTCCCTTCTGCATGTATATCATTGGCTTCAACATTATCTAATATATTAGATATTCCTTCTAAATTTATATTTTTATAAATGCCCCCTTTTACTTTTCCTATTCCTTCAACTTTAACATCATATAAACTTTCCAAAAGCTACCTCCCGAAACAATGTTCTATTTTTATAGTTTTTTTTATTTTTTTTCATTATATATACTATATAATAGTGTAACATTGTTACGTTGTAAATAGTTTTTATATTTTTTTAAACTTAAAAACAAATATTTATATCTAAAAGAATATATCTAAACTATTAATACTAAAAATACAAAATACTCCTGAATCAAAGGAATTATTTTAATAATGTTATAGCAAAAAAAGATAAAATAATTAGCTTAAAGTACTATTTAACAAATAAAAATTTTTCCAAATTAAAATAGTCTATACAAAGCTAATTTATTTTATCTTTTTATATAATAACATCTTTAGTGATATATACTTCCCTTTAAAATATCCTCTTTTATTAGTGTTATACAAACGTATATGGGTCTTTTGAATCCTTCGAAGGAATAAAGGTTACGTCTTTAAATTGTCCTTCTATACCTTTCATTACTTCTAAAAATACAAGCCATTCAGTCGAAAAATGTCCAGCATCTAATATAGTTACGCCTAATTCTTTATAATCAGATACAAAATGATAAGTAGTATCTCCAGTAATTATACAATCTGCTCCTAAAGCTAAAGCTTTTCCAAAATAATCTTGGCCACTTCCATTTATTATAGCTACCTTCTTAACAGTATCCTTTGCTATGGCAGCCCTAAAACTATTTATACCTAAAGTACCTTTTACTTTTTCTATAAGATCATTTACTAATATTTCTTCGTCTAAAGTCACTATTCTTCCTATACCAGAGTCCTCAAAGTTTTTAACATTACTTTTTTCTATAAGCTTACTATTTTTAAACCCTAAAAGTTCTACTATTTTTTCATTTATTCCGCCTTTTACAGAATCCAAATTAGTATGACTAGAATATAAAGATATATCATTTTTAATAAGCTCTATTATTTTATATCCTTGCAAATCCTCTTTAACTATCTTATTTGGTTTTCTAAAAAGTAATGGATGATGAGTAATGATTAAATCGACTTCTTCTCTTTTAGCCTCTTCTATTACTTCTTTAGTACAATCTAAAGCCAATAATACCTTATTAACTTCCTTATCCTTTTCTCCTACCATAAGACCTACATTATCGTAGCTTTCTTTTAAAAAGACAGGTGCTAAACTTTCCATAGCTTTCATTATATCTTTAACTTTTACACTCATTTATCTCACCTCTTCTTTCAATTTATCTATTAATTCGATTTTTCTTTCAATGTCTGCTTTTCTTTCTTTTGCTGAATCAGTGTCATCTTTTATAAAACCTAATATTTTTTTATATTTCGCTTCTTTGCTTTCTAAATATTCAAACATTAAATGATGTTTGTCTTTTATAAGTACAGGAGAAAATTCATATGAATCCATAGTTAAATTATCAATTTGCTTTTCCTTACTAAACTTAACCTTAAACAATTCATAAAATATTCCTTCATCAAAGCATAAATCCTCAGTAATTATTTCATAATTATTATTATATAAATACTCTCTTAAAACCTCTGGATTTTGGGCAGGCTGAAGTATTAAAAATTTATACTTTTCTACTTTTTCCATATCCTTTTCTAAGATATCTCTTATTAAGTTTCCTCCCATACCAGCTATTATAACGCCATCAACTTCATTAATCTTTACAGTTTCTAACCCTCCACCAAGTCTTACATCAACTTCTTTTCCTACACCTTCTAAAGAAGCGTTAAGCTTTGCCTTTTTTACAGGATCTTTATTTATATCAGATGCTATAGCCTTATTACACAAATTATTTTTGACTGCATAGATAGGAATATATCCATGATCTGTTCCCACATCTATAATACTTTCACATTTATCAATTTTATCCGCTATAAACTTTAGTCTTTTACTTAATTCCATAAAATCTCCAACTTTCATTAGTATTAAAAAACATCTGTCCTAAAACAGATGTTTTTGTATATATTAATCTAAATAATCTTTAAGCTTCTTACTTCTAGATGGATGTCTAAGCTTTCTTAAAGCTTTAGCTTCAATCTGTCTTATTCTTTCTCTAGTTACATTAAACTCTTTTCCTACTTCTTCAAGAGTTCTTGCTCTTCCATCATCAAGACCAAATCTAAGTCTTAAAACTTTTTCTTCTCTAGGAGTTAAAGTATCTAAAACATTTATTAATTGTTCCTTAAGCATTGTAAATGCTGCTGCTTCTGCTGGTGCTGGTGCTTCATCATCTGGAATAAAGTCTCCTAAATGACTATCTTCCTCTTCACCTATTGGAGTTTCTAAAGAAACTGGCTCTTGAGCTATCTTTTGGATTTCTCTTACCTTTTCTACTGGTAAATCCATAACCTTAGAAATTTCTTCTGGGAATGGATCACGACCTAATTCTTGAAGCAATTGTCTTTGAACTCTTATAAGCTTATTTATAGTTTCAACCATATGAACTGGTATTCTTATTGTTCTAGCTTGATCTGCAATAGCTCTTGTTATTGCCTGTCTAATCCACCATGTAGCATAAGTAGAGAACTTATACCCTTTTGTATAATCAAACTTCTCAACAGCCTTTATTAGACCCAAATTACCTTCTTGAATAAGATCTAGGAATAACATTCCTCTACCTACATATCTTTTTGCTATACTAACAACTAATCTTAAGTTAGCTTCTGCTAATTTCTTTTTAGCATATTGATCCCCTGCTTCTAATCTTTGAGCAAGTGCTATTTCTTCTTCAGAAGTTAATAGCGGAACCTTACCAATTTCTTTTAAGTACATTCTTACTGGATCATCTATAGCAATACCTTCTGGTACAGTTAAATCTAATTCCTCATCTTCTTCTACGTCATGATCTGGCGCATCTCCTAGAACCTCTATTCCCATAGATTCTAGTACCTCATATATTTTTTCAATTTGTTCTGGTCCTAAATCTATATGTTCTATTTCATCCATAATTTCTTTATATGTTAAGGTACCATTTTTCTTACCCTTTTCCATTAAATTTTTAACTATGGCCATCTTTGCATTTTTATCTTTTATATCTATAGGTTTTTTAGTTCCTTTTGTTTTTGTTCCTTCTGCCATTTCTTTGTTACCTCCTTTCGCCATGACCATTACCACCTTTCTGTCTTTCTAAAGCTTCTTTTACTTCCTTTAGCTCTATAGCAAGTTTAATTGATTCTTCTATCATACCCTTTTGTTCCAATACCTTTAACTCCTTCTTAAGTTTTTCAAAGCGTTTTTGCAATCTAAACGATCTTACAGTATTAATTAAGTCACTAATAATCTTTTCAAAATTATCTTCTTGTAAAAATACTTTAAGTTCTTTTATCTTCACCCATTCTTTTGATGACTCTATATCATCACATCCACTTTCAACATAGGAAATAATATTTTTAGTTTTTTCTTCCTTACCATTACATATTAAAGTAAATATTTTTTTATGAGCTTCTAAATTCAAATCATCAACTGATAAGTTATTAATTATATTCTCATAATACTCATCATTAATCATTAATTTTAACAAAGATTTTTCTGCCTTTAAATGTGCTGGCTCTATTCTTAATTTTGTGCCAACTTCTTCCTCTTTATTCACTTGCAGCTCTTCTTTTTTAGTTAATCTTATTAAATCATATAAAGATTGCTCCCTAATCCCTGTATCTTCAGATATTTTTTTAATATAAACATCCTTTTCTACAGGATTTAAGTCAGCTAAAATCTTAGCAACTCTTTCCCCATATTTAATTAATGATTGATCATTTTTAAAATCTATGCCTTCCTCAGCTCTTTTTAATCTATAACTAATTAAAGGCATAGCTGCTTCTACTAACTTTAAAAAAGCTTCTTTTCCATTAGAACGCACAAATTCATCCGGATCTTTTCCCTTTGGAATCTGCAACACTCTAACATCAAATCCTGCATCTCTCAAGATTTCTAATCCTCTAAGAGTTGCAGTCTGCCCAGCTACATCTGCATCATAAGATATTATTGCTTTATCAGCATATCTTTTAAGGAGCCTTGCTTGATTTACAGTCAAAGCAGTACCAAGAGATGCAACAACATTTGTAATACCATATTGATGAAGAGATATACAATCCATATAACCTTCAACAATTATAAAATATCTTTCTTGCATTTTACTCTTAATTGCAAGATTTAATCCATATAAATTGGTACCTTTTTGAAAAACCAATGTTTCTGGCGAATTTAAATATTTAGGTTTTGAATCATCTAATACCCTTCCACCAAATCCAATTACTCTCCCTTTGATATCAAAAACAGGAAACATAACTCGACTTCTAAATCTATCATAAACGGTACCTCTTTGTTCATTTTTAAGAACTAATCCTGCTTCCACCATTACTTCATCTCTGATACCTTTTCTTTTCAAATGATAGATTAAATTACTCCAACCGTCCTTTGCATATCCTAACCCAAACTTTTTAATTGTAGACTCTTGTATTCCTCGATTCAAAAAATATTCTTTTGCTTTTTTATCAGCCATTAAATTACCAAAAAAATATCTTCCTGCTTCAACATTAGTTTTAAACAAAATATCTTTTTTTCTAGTAATCTTACTGGATTTACCATTTCCTAAATCCAGCGGAATATTAGCTCTATCAGCTAAAACCTTAACAGCTTCAACAAAATTCAAATTTTTCTGTTTCATTAAGAATGTAACTACATTACCTGCTTCCCCACATGAAAAACACTTATATATCTGTTTATCTTGAGAAACAGAAAAAGATGGAGATTTATCATTATGAAACGGACATAATCCTATGTAATTTCTCCCTGTTCTCTTTAGTCTTACAGATTCTGAAATTATATCTACAATATCATTTTCTTGTTTAACTCTTTCAATAATCTCTTCTGAAATACGCAAGGAATATAATCTCCTTCCCTACAAAATTTTTTTCAACAATTTATATATTATTCGACATGGTGATTTAAAATCCTTCTAACATATCAAGTATTTTTTATTTACTTAGTTTATTTTTTCATACTTTAGGATAAATTATTCTTACATTTAATATATTTCCATTTAAGGCAAGCGTATCTCCTCAAACATATTTAGACAACAACTATAATCTATTATTTTTTATTAAATCAAATCACCTTCAACTTCATTTTTCTTCTAGAATCCCTAAAATATAATTCAAGTATTATTTATAATATATTCTCCCAAGTTCAACGCCAAATATAAGGTGTTCTCTTTAATGAGTGTCAAGGTTTCAAAGTTTTCGATTTTTTCCCTTACGTTCATATATCATCACCTCTTTTTTATTATTCTATACTTATCTCCTAAATCCTTTATTTATTACATGTAAATATTATTTGCATATATAAAATTTTTATATATATTTTTTGTATTTTTTTAAATTGTATTTAGTATATTAATTCATATTTTTTAATATCTATAATAATGAAGATTATGAGAAAGGGGAAAATAATATTTATATGATACATAAAACAACTAAAAATATTTTTAATGAAGATAATATTTTAAAGAATATCCTACCCTCTTTTAATATATATAGCGCCGAAGTAAAAATGATTAAATTTAAAGATACGATCAAACAAAGAGTTGTTTACAAAATAGATACCAATAATAATTCTTTTTGTTTAAAAAAGGTTTACTATTCAGAAGAAGAACTACTTTATGTTTATTCTGCTCTAGAATGGCTTTATAGAAATGATCTAAATGTTCCTAAACTACTCCCTTCTTCAATAGGTGGTAGGTATGTAAAATATAATGATATGCTTTTTATTTTAACACCCTGGATTAACGGAAATAAATGCAACTTTGATTCTCACGAAAATATAATTAAAGCATCTATAGAACTTGCAAAATTCCATAAAAAATCAATTTTATTCAAGCCCATTGAAGGCAGTAAAATAAGACTAGGATTTGATAATATATACGAATCTTTATCCAAACACTCAGAACAAATTCTACGTATGTCCAACTTATCATTTAAGTATAAAGATGAATTTTCCACAAAATTTCTTGAGGATTTTGACACCAATCTAGAGCTGTGTAAATTAGCTTTAAATTATGCATCCAAAATAGATACATCAGATTTGTCTAGATCTTTATGTCATGGTGATTATGTAAATAAAAATATTCTTTTTAATAATAAAAATCAACTATGGATAATAGACTTTGATAATTGCAAAAATGATTATTGCGCCCATGATTTTTCTTATTTCCTTAGAAGATTACTAAAAAGAGAAAAGACAAACTGGAATATTGATATAGCTTTTTCTATGCTAAACGCATATAACTCAAATAAGGAATTAACAAAATCCGATTTATACTATATAATTTCTTATCTTTGTTTTCCTCAAAAATATTGGAAGATATCTAAAGACTACTTTAAAAATATAAATATATGTAATAAAAATGATTATTTAAAGTTAATAAATAAATATTCTAAAAACCAAATATCTCATCTAACTTTTTGTAAAGAAATAATTGATATAATGGAACATATAAATTGGAGCTTATAAATCATATAAATTATTAAAAATCCTTGTTATAGAAATCTATAACAAGGATTTTTCATTCTTATCTATCTTTTATTTTTTACTTGAGCTTGTGCTGCAGCAAGTCTTGCAAGTGGAACTCTGAATGGTGAACATGAAACATAATCAAGTCCAGCACCATGACAGAATTCAACAGATGAAGGATCTCCACCATGTTCTCCACATATTCCTAAATGAATATTAGGTCTTGTAGATTTACCTTTCTCAACTGCTAATTTAACAAGAGAACCCACTCCTACTTGATCTAACTTAGCAAATGGATCTTGTTCGTAAATCTTCTTATCATAATATGCACCTAAGAACTTAGCAGCATCATCTCTAGAGAATCCAAAAGTCATTTGTGTTAAATCATTTGTACCAAATGAGAAGAATTCAGCTTCTTTAGCTATCTCATCTGCAGTTAATGCAGCTCTAGGAATTTCTATCATAGTTCCAATATGGTACTCTAATTTAACACCTTTTTCCTCCATTACTTGTTCTGCAGTCTTAACTACAACATCTTTAACATATTTCAATTCTTTAATTTCTCCAACCAAAGGAATCATTATTTCTGGTATAATATTATATCCTTTTGATTGTTTAACATAAATAGCAGCTTCAATTACAGCTCTTGTTTGCATTTCTGCGATTTCAGGATAAGTGACTGCTAATCTACATCCTCTATGACCCATCATAGGATTGAATTCATGTAACCCTTCTATTGTTGCTTTAAGCTCATTAAAGTCTACTCCCATTTCTTTAGATAAAGCTAAAATATCTTCATCACTATGAGGTACAAATTCATGTAATGGTGGATCTAAGAATCTAATAGTTGCAGGTCTTCCTTCTAGTGCTTCATAAATTTCTATAAAGTCTTGTCTTTGCATTGGAAGAATCTTATCTAAGGCTTTTCTTCTTTCAACTTCATTCTTAGATACTATCATTTCTCTAACAGCCATTATTCTATCTTCTGCGAAGAACATATGCTCTGTTCTACAAAGTCCAATACCTTCTGCACCAAAAGCTACAGCTTGCTTAGTATCTCTTGGAGTATCTGCATTAGTTCTTACTTTTAATTTCCTAATTTCATCTGCCCAAGACATAAATGTAGCAAAATATCCTGTAATTTCAGGAGATACTGTTTTTACTTTTTCAGCATAAACATTTCCTGTAGATCCATCTATAGAAATATAATCTTCTGGACCATAAGTCTTACCATTAATAACTACTGTCTTGGCTTCTTCATCGACTTTAATCTCTCCACATCCTGCAACACAGCATGTTCCCATACCTCTAGCTACAACAGCAGCATGAGAAGTCATTCCACCTCTTACAGTTAAAATACCTTCTGCGGCTATCATACCCTCAATATCTTCCGGAGATGTCTCAAGTCTTACAAGAACAACTTTTTCACCTTTTTCAGCTCTTTCTTTAGACTCATCAGCTGTGAAAGCAATCTTACCACAAGCAGCACCTGGTGAAGCAGGTAAACCTTTTGCAAGTACTGTTGCTTTCTTTAATTCATTTGCATCAAAAGCAGGATGTAATAATGAATCTAATTGTTTTGGCTCAACTTTTAAAATTGCTTCTTCTTTAGTAAGCATTTTTTCTTCTACTAAATCTACTGCAATCTTTAAAGCAGCTTGAGCTGTTCTCTTTCCGTTTCTTGTTTGAAGGAAGTATAACTTACCTTCTTCTATAGTTATTTCCATATCTTGCATATCTTTATAGTGAGTTTCTAAAGTGTTAATAATATCTGTTAATTGCTTATAAATCGCTGGGTTTTGTTCTTCTAATTGTCTAATTGGTTGAGGTGTTCTAATTCCAGCAACAACATCTTCACCTTGTGCATTCATTAAATATTCTCCATATATTGAGTTTTCTCCTGTAGCAGGATTTCTAGAGAATATTACCCCTGTACCTGAAGTATCCCCCTTATTACCAAATACCATCTGTTGTACGTTTACGGCTGTTCCCCATTCGCCAGGAATATCATTAAGTCTTCTATAAACTATAGCTCTTGGATTATCCCATGACCTAAATACAGCTTTTATAGATTCAATTAATTGAGTTCTAGGCTCTTGAGGAAATTCTTCACCCTTTTCCTTCTTATATATTTCCTTGAATCTCACAACTAATTCCTTTAAATCATCTGCTGTAAGCTCAGTATCGAATTGAACATTCTTACTTTCTTTCATTTCATCAATTTTATTTTCAAATAATCTTTTTTCAATTCCCATAACGACATCTGAAAACATTTGAATAAATCTTCTGTAAGAGTCATATGCAAATCTAGGATTATTAGTTAACTTAGCTAAAGCTTCTACAGCTTCATCATTTAACCCAAGATTTAATATAGTGTCCATCATACCTGGCATTGAAACCCTAGCTCCTGATCTTACTGACACAAGTAAAGGATTTGTTGTACTACCAAATGTTTTTCCAGCTAACTTCTCCAATTCTTTTACACTTGTATTAATTTGTTCCATTATTTCTGATGATATTTGTTTACCATCTTCATAATATTTGTTACAAGCTTCTGTAGTAACTGTAAATCCTTTTGGCACTGGAATGTTTAGTGTAGTCATTTCGGCCAAGTTTGCTCCCTTACCTCCAAGTAGATTTCTCATACTTGCATTACCTTCACTAAAAAGGTAAACGTACTTTTTCTCCATCTCAATACTCCTCCGTTCAATACAAAATATATATATACTAACAAAATCAATAATGATTTTGATAGTTACAACATGTTACTATTCGCTCTCACCCATCTTAACGAATAACTTTGTAATATTGGTTTTTGATACCTTACCAATAATTTTATATTGATCCTTCTCACCCTCAGCTTTTGCTAGTTCTACTACCGGAATACTATCAATTTCATGTTCTATTAAACGTTTTGCTAAATCATATGCACTATCTTCTGGATTACTAATAATAATATTAGGCATTCTAGTCATAATAATTCCAACTGGAACCTTATGAATATCTGTTCCCCCTATAGAAATCTTTAAAAGATCTTTTCGTGATACAGCACCTACTAAATAACCATTATTCTCAACAAATACTGTTCCTACATCATTTAAAAACAAATATATTATTGCATCATATACCATTGTGTTTTCACTAATTATAGATGGCTTTGACATTATTTGAGATACCTTAATTTCATTAATATAATCTAAAAGTATGCTATTTTTAGGTTTATCAGCATAAACATATCCAACTTTTGGCCTTGCATCTAATATTCCTATCATCGTAAGTATTGCTAAATCCGCTCTAAGAGCTGCTCTTGTAACTCCTAGTTTGTCAGCTAAAGCTTCACTTGTTACTGGCTGCCCTTCTTTAACCAGCCTAATAATTTCCTTTTGCCTATCTGACAATTTCATATTATCCCTCTTTCTATAAAGGAAAAATTAGTAATATTTTTTAGCACATTTATTTTTTACAGTATAATTATACCACTTTAATTTCTTTTTACTATATTAAATTTTCAGAAAAATCCAACAAATTAATTTAATATTACTAATTTTTCATCTTCTTTAACTTAATTATCTATTATTTTTATTATTTTTCTTCTTCTTTTTTATCTTCTTGTTGTTTTTCTTCTTTAACTTCATCAAACTTTACAGTATAAGTAAATACCTTATCATCGTTTTCATCATTATTACTATTAACATCCTTCTTAATAGTATTAGAATTTCCATTTGCTTTTACTTCATTAACCTTTCCTCTAATGTTTTCAGCAAAGCTTGTAGCTTTTTCTTTAACTTCATCAGCAGCCTTTGAAATATACTTATTGACTACTTCCACTGATCCATCTGTTTTTGTGATTTCTATAGTAATCTTTGTAGCTACTGCTGCTAAAACACCAAAAGCTAATAACGCAGGCATTACTATTGACATTACACCTACTGCAATTCCTGCATTTACAGGAACATCAACAATAACATTATCATCTTTCTTTATTATAATCCTTGATATATTACCTTTTCTTATTAAATTTTTTAACCAAGCTTTAAATTCATCTATTGATTCAGTAGCTTTATCTTCTTTTTTGTTTTTATTTTCAATATATATAATTGCGTCTAAAATTTCTCCATCTGTATGTTCTAATGCTTCTTTAGCTTCAGCATAAGTAACACCTGTTCTTTCAATTACCTTATCAACGCTTTCTAGTGAGATTTCTTTCATTTACATATCACTCCTTTATATAATTTAACATTTCTAAACTTTTTGGTTTTTTTGAATAATTAGAAGAAATGAAATAAGTAGTTACTTTTTCTATTTCTTTTTTTATATCTTTTGTTAAATTTAATTTATAAATCTTATCTGAGGAAGTATTCATTAAAAATTTTAATGCATTATATGCTCCCTTAGATATATGTAATGCATTTTGATTAGCTCTACATTTATCACACAAACCACCAAAATACGAAAGGCTAATAAAATTAGATACTGAAATTTTTTCTTTACAAGAAACGCAGCTATCTAGAGTTAAACCATATCCAGTTGCCTTTAAAAGCTTAAGTTCAAAAGCCCTTATGAGAAGTTCGTAATCAATAGCATCAGTATTCAATAAGTATAATGTAGTAACAAATTCTTTAAAAAGCCATGGATTGCTTTCACCCTCTACTACACCTATATCTATAAGTTCACAAATATATGACGAATATGTTAGTTTATCTAAATTATTTAACAGCCCTTGAAATGAATTCATAATCTTTCCTTCTTGAAGATTATATAAATTCTTTCCTTTAAACAACATATATTCCCCATAACACAAAGGAAGAGTAATAGCTAAAAGCTTGCTTTTACTCTTTTTTGATCCCTTTGCTATAGATGTTATCTTACCTAAACTGTCACTATATATCCAAACTAATTTATCATTTTCTTTATAATCCTGCGCTTTTATTACTACGCCTTTACATTTATGTAGTGACAATAAATCATCCCCTAAATCTACTTATTTTTCTTATATCCAAGTTCTTTTAATAGGTTTTGATTATCTCTCCATTCTTTTCTAACTTTAACCCAAATTTTAATATTTACTTTTGCATCTAGAAATCTTTCTAATTCATATCTTGCTGATTCCCCAATTTTCTTCAAACTTTGACCATCTTTACCTATTATTATACCTTTATGCGAATCCTTCTCACAAATTAAATCTACTTCTATATGATATGTACCATTTTCTTTTTGTTTCATTTGAATAACATCAACTGCTATACCATGAGGTACTTCATCTCTTAATGTTCTTAGCGCTTTTTCTCTAACTATCTCAGATACAACGAATCTTTCTTGAACATCAGTAATCATATCTTCTGGATAATACATAGGTCCTTCTGGTAAGTTTTCCACCATAAGCTTCACCAAAGTATCTACATTCTTTCCTTTTAGGGCTGATATAGGTATAATCTCTTTAAAGTTAAATTCTTTAGAAAACTTAGCTAAAGACATTGCAACCTTTTCTTTAGATGTTTCATCTACCTTATTTAATACAAGAAATACAGGTGCTTTTGTATTCTTTAAAGTTTCTAATATAAATTTATCTCCTCTTCCTAATTCCTCATCTGGATTAGTTATAAAAATAACTAAATCTACATCCTTTACAGACTCCTTTGCTGAATTAACCATATATTCCCCTAATCTATGTTTAGGTTTATGTATTCCTGGCGTGTCTACAAAGACTATTTGGTACTGATCCTTTTTTGTTAATATAGTTTGAATATTATTTCTTGTTGTTTGTGGCTTATTCGAAACTATAGATAACTTTTCCCCCATAATATGGTTCATTAATGTTGACTTACCTACATTTGGTCTTCCTACTATTGTTACAAATCCTGATTTAAACACTTAAATCCTCCTTATTTCTTAAGTTCCTTCTTATAAAAGTCACTAATTATTAATATTTCATCTAAAGTTCTTTTAAAACTTTTCTATTTTCTATTTATATTTTTTATTATTCAACTATCTTTTATTATATTTATATAGTATACACTATTTGTATTATCATTATATCATTATATTTAATTTATACAATAATTTAATTAACTACGCTTTTTTTTATTTAATTATCTCTTAGCTTTTTAAAAGCATTTTTAGTATATTTTAAAAACTCCTTATATTTTAATGTTTAATACCTCATCAAAATATAAAGGAGTTTTATTTAAAATTTCAAATTTTAAATATAGTGAATATTAATAAGGTTATAAGAATTCCTAAAAGTGCTCCTACTAATACCTCAAAAAAAGAATGAACTTTAGTATCCAATCTGCTCTGAGCAGTTATAAATGCCATTAAGTATCCAAGAACTATACAAATATATTCTTTTGTAATAAGTGCAATAACTGTAGCTATAGAAAAAGCTATCGCACTATGACCACTTGGCATTCCTCCTTGAAGTGGAGTTCCTTCTCCTAAAATAGCTTTTAATATTATTATCAAAATACATACTATTATAATAACTATGAATATAGTATACGATTCTGACTTTTTCACTTTTTGAATCATTTCATAAGAAATGTTTGAAAATTTATCCCCAAACACTATATAACCTATTATAACAGCATTTATAGCTGTAACTAATACAGCACCTGCTGCTGCATTTTTTGCAATTCTAGCTAATGGATGATAAACATCAGTAATCATATCAACAATGTTTTCTATTGCAGTATTTAATAGTTCTGCTGAAATGACCATAGTTATAGTAATAGCTAAAACTAAAAATTCTAATCTTGAAATATTAAAACAGAAACAAGCTACTAAAACAATTATTGTTGTCAATAGATGTATTTTCATATTTCTTTCACTTCTTACAGTTTCAATAATTCCTGTTATAGCATAATTAAAACTATCTAATAAATTCTTTAGTTTCATATTTTATCACCCTTTAAAAAAGTAATTAATCACGTGTAATATTTAATTTATTTAAAATCTCTTCTTCTCTATTTCTCATTATTCTTTTTTCTTCTTCTTCCATATGATCATATCCTAATAGATGCAATACTGAATGGACAACTAAATAACAGGCTTCTCTTTCAAAAGAATGATTAAATTCCTTTGATTGTTCCAAAGCTTTTTCTAAAGAAAGAACTATATCTCCTATAACAAGATCTTCGCCGTCTAAAAAAGTCTCATCAAATTCTTTTTCTTTATAAACATCCTTAAAAACTTTATCTTTAGGATAATCTAACATTGGAAAAGACAAAACATCTGTCGCTCTATCAATACCTCTAGTTTCATTATTTATTTCTCTTATTTCCTCATTATCTACAAATAAAAGAGAAACCTCACAAGGCACATTAACTTCCTCTTCCTTTAAAGCAAAAAGTATAGTATTCTCTAATTGCTTTACAGTATTTTCATTAATATTTATCTTTTCTTGTCTATTATCAACAAAAATCATAAATTTATTCTCCTCTTATTTAGTATTTTTCTTATTTAATTCTTTAATTTTATCTGCAGGGTACTCTATTCTCTGATGATATATACCATTTAGAGCCTTTAAAAAACATTTTCTTATTTTTCCAAGATCTTTTAAAGTCAAATCACAATTATCTAATTGCCCAGAATATAATTTATCATTAATTATATTATTGACCATTTCTTCTATTTTACCTTTTGTAGGATCCGTTATTGATCTTACTGCTGCTTCAGTAGAATCTGCAAGCATTATTATTCCAGCTTCCTTACTACTTGGAATAGGTCCTGGATATCTAAAATCATCTTCCTTTATTTCCTCTGGATTCTCAGAATTATTTTTTACAGTCAGATAAAAATATTTAACCAAAGTAGTACCGTGATGTTGAGCTATTATATCCTGAATAATCTTAGGCATTCTATATTCCTTGGCAAGCTCTATACCATCCTTTACATGAGATGTAATAATCAAAGTGCTTAATGTAGGATTTATCTTATCATGAGGATTTTCTTTAGTAAGTTGATTTTCTTTAAAGAAATAAGGTCTTAATATTTTTCCAACATCATGATAATACGCTCCAACTCTTGCAATTACAGGATCTGCACCAACCTCTTCTGCTGCCATTTCAGCAAGATTAGCTACCATTATACTATGATTATAAGTCCCTGGTGCCTCCATTAATAGTCTTTTTAAAAGAGGGCTATTAGGATTACTAAGTTCTAATAGTTTTAATGTAGTTACTATATCAAATGCACCTTCTAAAAATGGCAATAATCCTATAGCTAAAACTCCAGATATTATTACGCCTAAAATTGAGTATATACTGTTAATTAATATATCTATTGTATTACTCGATAAAATAACACCAATAGAAAAATTAATCACACCAACTAAGGTTAATATCAATATAGATGCATATAATATATCATTTCTTTGTTGCATCTTCTTAAGAATTGTAGATCCAAGCACAGCATTAACAATAGCTAATACAACTATAGATGGTTCAAACCCAACTATACAGCCTACCAGTATTACATTTATTGTACTTACAAATAAAGATATTCTATAATTAATAAGCAACGTTAATAATATAGGACCACAGGCTAAAGGTATAAGATATGCAGTTCCAAGACTAACTACCTTAGCTAAAACCAAAGTTAATATATTTAAAACATTAATTAAAGTCAACTTCTTAATATTATCATAAATTTCCTTATTATTTTTATAAATAAAATAATGTTCTATATATAGAACTATACCTACTAATAGAGCTAAAGCTACATATAAAAGCGTAAAGCCTTTTCCTGAATTCTCACTTAATAGTCCTAACTCTGTTAATATTTCAATCTGTCTTTTGCTTACTTGATCTCCATCCTTAACTATTGTTTGATTTTTTTTAATTAATACCTTCTCAATACTTTTTTGAACTTCTTTCTTCTTTTCTTCTGTCTTTTCCTCATCATAAAAGAAGTTAGGTTTAATTTCACTTTTTAACATCTTATCTATTAAAGATGTTAATTCTGGACTCAAATTAAGTTCACTTACTTCTGTATTAGCTATTTCCTTAGCTTCTTCTAATGACTTCTTATCATCATTAGGTATATTTTTTTCATATGCATCATTCAGAATTCTAGCCACATTCTCTTTTATAGATAACAAACTTTCTCTTGATTGTTCTAAAAGAGTTTTGCATTCCGAATCATTAAGTTTAAAAGTTTCATACTTCTTCAAGCTTTCTATGTTTGAAGTTTCACTTTCATTTCGACTTATAATCTCAATAGTCTTATCAAATATTCCTATAACATTATTTTCAGCTTGTTTTTTAACTTCACTTTTCAAAGTAAACTGTTTATCAATACTTTCTAAAGCAGCTTGAAGTTTTTCTGCAGAAGCTTCCTCATCTACCATCTCCCTTGGAGCTTTAATATCACTTCGTGCTATTTCTCCCTCACTCAAATCATATTTCTTAGGTGATAAAGAACTAATAAGTAACGTATAAGTAACTATAAAAGTAAGTATAAATAATAAATATTTTTTATATCTATTTCTTATACTTTTAAAATTGTACCCTTTCATATTGTTTCTCACCTTCTTGTCTATCTTAAGTACTTAATTTGAATTTGTTGTTATATCTTGTTCAACCACAAACATAACCTTAAGTCTTATCTTTCCATTTCCTAATTCTTGAATCTTAACTTCTTTATTAGTTATCTTAGCATTATTACTTAAAGACTTTAACATAGATTTTTCTAAAGCTTCTACTCCTTTTTTAACAGCTTCGTCTTTATTAAGATTAACATCCTGTTCAGAGCGTTCAACATAAGTTATCTTATTAAAAAATCCTTGGTTATTATTTATTTTATCATAATACTTAAAGTTATTTATAGCTTTTTTTAAGTAAATTTTATTTCCCCAAAAGTTCAGATAAATATCACAATCAGTATTACCTGTATTCTCAACACTACTTCCACTAACCTGTATTTCCATTTCTTTCTCATAAAAAGTATTTGCAATTACTGTTCCTTTAGCCTCTACTTCGTACTCTTCTCCTTCTTTTCCTTGGATTGCAGCTATTAACGTATCACCTGCTTTCACAAAATCCCCAACATTAACTTTTGCAGTTCCTGAAGATACATATATTCTCTTTATTTCACCATCAAGCTTAGCAACACAATCTCCAGAACTTGATACTTTTTCTATATTGGGTGGCGCTACTTTTTCTTCAGCCACAATTTTTAAAGTTGATCCTTCTATTCTAGCTCTTATCCATAATATATCTGAATTTATATCTTGAATTTTCTTTTCTAAATCATATACATTTAAGCTATCTTTACTTATTCCAGGGGTAACCCCTAATGAAGATAATTCTTTTCTTATCTCAAAAGGAGTAACATTTTCTTTCGTATTAATTTCTATAGACCAAATACGCGTAGACAAAACATATAATACTCCAACAAAAATAATAATTCCTATAATCAGTGAAAGCTTTCTTTTTAGATTTAAAACAAAAAATCTCATACCTTGTCTACTTATAACTTTTGTTTTTCCTTTAAGTTTTTTAGCTTCCTTTATAAGTTCTTCATAATCTTCATAATCTATTTCTAATCTTACAGTTGTTATATCTATTCTATTTATCCTATATGCTTTTATCTTTTTACTCAATAGTACATTTAAAAATCTCTCTGGTGAAATCACACTAACTTCTACAATTACTTTTCCACTTTCTAATTTCTTATTTAACATCATTTTATATACCCCTCGTAAATAATTGCTTTAAAAACTCCAGATATTATTATAGTGTCACCACTTATGTATAAAATTTCAAAGGACTCACCTTCTATTTTTATAACACCAATTCTAGAATTAACTCTTATTTCATTTCTCTCAAACGTTCTTATACCTTTATGATTTTCAATAGTTATTTCATTTTTTCCACATACTATTATTTTAGGAATATCCACTAAATCTGTATTAATAACACTTAACTTTTCTATTATTTTTTCCTTGCTTTTATTTATCCTTTTATCCAATTTAAACTCCTAAAATTATTGCTATCATTGTAATTTATGTTTTAAAGCAAAAAAAAATAACAAAAAGAACTCAAAATGAGTTCTTTTGCTATTTATTAGTTAAATATTCTTTAACAAATTGACTTACAAGTTTGCCATCTGCTCTACCCAATGTTTTAGGTCTAACTAGAGCCATAACTTTTCCCATGTCCTTAATGCTAGTTGCGCCCGCATCTTTAGCTGATTGTTCTATTATTTCTTTTATTTCAACTTCACTTAACTGCTGAGGAAGGTAATCTAGCAAGATTTCAATTTCAGCCTTAGACTGATCAACTAAATCTTGTCTATTTCCCTTTTCAAATTCAAGCATCGCTTCTCTTCTTTGCTTGACTTCTTTAGCTAATATTTCGATTGCTTCTGCATCTTCAACAACTATATTATCAGTTTTTTCAACTAATACTATTGCTGACTTTGCTGTACTAATAACATTAGCCTTAAATTTATCTTTAGCTTTTAATGCAGCTTTCCAATCTTCTTGAAGTCTCTCTTTTATTGTTGGCATATTCTATACCTTCTTTCAAAAAAGAACAAGTTCTATTTGAACTTTCTCTTTCTAGCAGCTTCTGATTTTTTCTTTCTCTTTACGCTTGGCTTTTCGTAATGTTCTCTTTTTCTAACTTCTGAAATTACTCCAGCTCTAGCACATTTTCTCTTAAATCTTCTTAACGCACTTTCAAGTGTTTCGTTTTCTCCAACTTTAATTTCTGACATAAATTATCCCTCCCTCCGCTAGCTAAAATCTCTAAATTCAACTCAGCTACGGGCTTAATAACACACGGTATATTATACAATAGTCCTCAAAGGAATGTCAACAACTCTTATTAATTTTTTAGCCTGGTGGCCATGCTAAATTTCTACCAGCTAATACATGATAATGCATATGATGAACAGTTTGCCCTCCATCTTTACCTGTATTATTAACTATTCTATAACCAGTTTCAGCAACTCCTAAGTCATTAACTATTTTATTAATTGCAAGGAATATATGTGAAATAATATCTGCATTTTCTTCATTTATATCATTAACACTACCTATATGTTCCTTTGGTATCACTAAAAAGTGTACTGGTGCTTCTGGACTAATATCATAAAATGCATATACTTTATCATCTTCATATATTTTTTTGCTAGGAATTTCACCTTTGATTATTTTACAAAAAATACAATCTTCCATGATTTCACCCCCTTTATCGTAGTTAAAAAGTGGCTTCGCCACGCTTCTATTAATTAAATTGCATCTTAATTTTTTAAAAGCATTTTTAACATATTTATTTTTAACTTACTATACGTCAAAAAATTATTTTACCAAATCTGCTTCAGCATAATCATCAAAAGCTTTTGTTAACTTACATTTGATAATTTGCCCTTTCATGTCATTAGATATACCATTTACTTCTACTTTTATATAATTTCTAGTATATCCTTCATACACGCCTTCTTTCCCTTTAACTTCTTGTTCTATTAATACATCTAAAACTTCACCCACATATTTTTCTATAAAGGCTTTTTCATTCTTTTTATTAAGTTCTATTAGAGCTTTACTTCTCTCTTCTTTAACATTACCATCTAATTGCCCCGGCATGTCTGCAGCTCTAGTTCCCTTTCTTGGGCTATATTTAAATATATGAGTCTTTGTAAGCTTATTTCTACTCAAGAAATCATATGTTTCTTTGAATTCTTCTTCAGTTTCTCCTGGGAAACCTACTATAACATCTGTAGTTATAGAAACATCTTTAATATTTTCTCTTAAAACCTTAACTATGTTTTCATATTCTTCTGCTGTATATCTTCTGTTCATTCTCTTTAAAGTAGCATTACATCCACTTTGTAAAGATAAATGGAATTGAGGACATAGCTTTTTAAGTTTTTTAATTCTTTCCACTACTTCTGGTGTAAAGAAAGCTGGTTCTATAGAACCTATTCTAACTCTTTCTATTCCTTCTTGCATTTCTATATCTTCTAATAAATCTACTAGAGTGATTGTTCCTTCTAAATCTAATCCATAAGAAGCTGTATGTATACCTGATAATATTATCTCTTTAAAACCATGTTCACTAAGCTTCTTAATTTCATCCATTACTTTTCTTGGATCCTTTGAACATACTGATCCTCTAGCATATGGTATTGCACAATATGTACAGAATCTATTACATCCATCTTGGATTTTTAGGAATGCTCTTGTTTTATCTTGATATTCTTCTATGTTTAATTCTTCAAATTTATTATTTTTAAGAACACCTTCAACATG
Source organism: Clostridium sp. (assembly GCA_015058405.1). Lineage (GTDB taxonomy): Bacteria > Bacillota > Clostridia > Clostridiales > Clostridiaceae > Clostridium. Next base: position 17,422 of record SVCL01000151.1, on the reverse strand, counting down.
AACTTGAACTTTTTCCTCATCTCTAGCCTTATTTACATAGTATACCACATCTCCCTTATTACGGGTACCCAAAACTACATCTACACCTTCTATTGCAGATACTTCTTTTGGAGCCATTTGTGAATAACATCCAACTACAGCGATTATAGCTTTTTCATTTAATCTTCTAGCTCTACTTATTATTTGTCTAGATTTTTTATCTCCCATATTTGTTACTGTGCAAGTATTAATAACATATACATCAGCTACTTCTGAAAAATCAGTTACTTCATAACCTTCTCTTATAAATTTTTCTGCCATAGCTTCTGACTCATATTGATTAACCCTACATCCTAACGTAGCAAATGCAACTTTCATTAAATTTTTCCTCCTAAATCGCTTAATTCATATTGTATTAATGATGTAGCTACAAATCCAGCTGTTTCAGTTCTTAGTATTCTTTTTCCTAATGTTATAATTTTTGCACCATTTTCTTTTAGTGTAGCTATTTCATCATCTTCAAAGCCACCTTCCGGTCCAACCATTATACCTATTCTCTTAACATCATTCAATTTTTTTTCTTCCCTAAGTTCGGAAATAACACCTTTAATGCCAAAATCATCCGAATTTTCATAAGGAACTAAAAATAAGTCCATTTCTCCTACTTTCTTTAAAGCATCTTCAAAAGATATAGGAGCGCTAACGCTTGGAATTATACTTCTTTTACTTTGCTTTGCCGCCTCTAAAGCTATTCTATTTAGCCTATCAAGTTTTTTAAAATCACCTTTAAGCTTAACATCTACTCTGTCAGTTATAGTCGGTATAAATTCAGTAATTCCAAGTTCTGTACCTTTTTGCACAATTAAATCCATCTTTTGCGCCTTTGGTAACCCTTGAAATAAATAAATCTCAACTTCACTTTCATTATTAACTTCTAGTTTTTCTAATATTTTAACTATTACTTCTTGCTTAGAAACTCTATCTATTTGTCCTAGATATTCTGTTCCTTTACAATCATTTAATACTACTTTTTCGCCTTCTGATAATCTTAAAACCTTATATATATGTTTTACATCATCACCAAGTATTTTTCCTTCTACACCATTTATGTTTTCTGGTGGGGTGAAAAACTTATGCATTTCTATTTTCTCTCCTTAAATTTATTTAAGTCTAGCAATAATACAGTTCCATTCTCCATCTTTATTAACAGTTAATACTTCGAATCCACATTCTTCAAGCTTAGAAGTTACCATATCAACTCTATCATGAATAATTCCTGATGTTATAAAATATCCACCTTGTTTTAGAACTCTACTAACATCTTCTGTTAATATACAGATAATTTCTGCTAAAATATTAGCAACTACTATATCAGCTTTTCCATCTATTACTTCAATTAAGTTTCCTTCTAATATTTCAATATTATCAAGATTATTATATCCTACATTATCTTTAGCTGACTCAACTGCTACTGGATCTAAATCAACTCCTATAGCTTTCTTAGCACCAAGCTTTGCTGCTGAAATGGCAAGTATTCCAGAACCACAACCAACATCAAATACAACACTGTCTTTTTCCACATATTTTTCTAATGCTTGAATACACATATTTGTAGTTTCATGATCTCCTGTACCAAAAGCCATACCTGGATCTAGTTCAACTACTAAATCTCCATCTTTTTCGTCGTATTCTTCCCAAATTGGTTTAATAATTATTTTTTCACCTATTCTAAATGGTTTATAGTACTTCTTCCAAGTATTAGCCCAATCTTCTTCTTTCATATGCTCTACTTCTATAGTACCTTCACCAACATTTATCCCTAAAGATCTAATTTCTTCAATTTTTTCTTTTATGTAAGCTAAAGCTTCATCTATATTATCTTCATCTGAAAAATAACCTTTAACTACTGCAAACTTACCTTTATGTTCTAAAACATTTATATCTGCAAAATCCCATGTTAAAGGACCTTGTTCTCTACCAATGATATCTTGAGGATCTTCTATAGCTACTCCTTTGCAATCAAGGCTATAAAATATACCTGAAATAGGTTCTAAAGCCTCGCTTTCAGTAATAACTCTAACTTCTATCCAATTTCCATCCAAAAAAATCACATTCCTCTCTTTTGCATCTTGACTAATATATTATTTTACACTTTATAAAAGTATTATGTCAAATATGTTAATCTTTTTTACTGTTTACGTAACCAATATACATAATAACAAAAAATCTTGATATTTACAGCCCATAAATATAAAACTTATATTCTGTAAAACATCAAGACTTTCCATTAAATTTATTATTTATAATACATTCACTGCATATTCTTTAATTAAATCATTTACTTCATTAGTATTTTGAGCTATAAACTCATCAAAATTCAATCCTGACTTTTCTACTTTTTCATATAATTTATATAGGAATATAGGAATGTCTTCTGGTAGAAAATCTCCTTTTTCAATCCCCATTTTAGTTTTATCAACTTCTATCTTGCCATCAATAAACAATCTAAATGCATCTTTAAATTTATCCTCATGTTTAACTTTCATTCCCATAAAACCAATATCCCCAATTTCATGAACTCCACATGAATTTGGACATCCTGAAATAAATACTCTTGGCATTATATCTAAACTATAATTTCTTTCTTTAAAATAATTCACAATATTTTTTAATAAATGTTGACTATTACATCTACCCATTTGACATATCGGAACCCCTATACAAGAAATACTTTTACCTAGTCTAGTAAGTTCACTAAAACTTTCTGTGATCTTTAATAATTCTTCAGCTTCTTCTCCGTTTAAGTTTCTTACATATAAGCCTTCAACCAAAGCTAACCTAACATCTGCTCCGTCTACTCTTCCAAGAAAATCAATAATTTTCTTGAAATCAGTAAGTTCTAATTGTCCTCCAATTGGATGAATATATACTGAATATAGTCCTGGTTGCTTTTGAGCTATTAAACGATTATCTTTTATTTGAGTAGTTATTCCTTGCTTTACTATTTCTTTTTCTTCAACATTTATATTCAAATCTTCATTTACTTTTTCTAATTCAACGAATTCTTTTAGCTTCCTAGTAAATTCTTCTTCACCTAATCTATCTAAGATATATCTCACTCTTGCTCTAGCCTTATTCTTATAATCTCCTTCTGCTATAAAGAACTTAGTCATCCCTTCAACATAGTAAAGAACTTCATCAGCTTCTATAAAATCTTCTACAAGTACAGCTTTTCTAGGATTCATTCCCAATCCTCCTCCAGCATAAACCGCAAACCCATTCTTACCATCTTTCTTAACTGCTAAAAATCCTAAATCCTGAACAGTTACATGACCTTCATCTTTAGATGTTGCTGAAAAAGATACTTTTAGTTTTCTTGGTAAATGATAAGAAGTTATTTTTCTTAAGAAATGATTGCCTACTGCTAATGCATATGGTGTACAATCAAAAACTTCTCCCTTATCAACTCCTGCTAAAGGTGAAAGTGCTACATTTCTAGGATAATTTCCTCCTGCACCTCTAGTAAAAATATCATAATCTAAACATTCTTTCATTACATCACATACATCATTTATTCCCATTGAATGCAATTGAATTGCTTGACGTGTTGTTAGATGAACTTTATTAAGATTGTATTTTTCAGCTAAATTATAAATAGTCTTTAATTCCTTTACATCAGTAACACCTGAAGGAATTCTTAATCTAACCATAAACTTTTGGCCGCCTCTTTCAGCATATACCCCCATTCCTCCAGATGCCCCTTTAAATTCTGCCACGCTTAATTCTTTATTTAAAAACTTCTCTCCAACCTTTCTAAATTCCTCAATCTCATCTAATAATTGTTTTTTCAGTTCATTCATCATTAGTTACACCTCATATACTTTATATAAGTTTTAAAATATTATACATTATTTCTATCTAAATAGAAATATTTTTCTATTACTAAATTAGTATTTATTTATTCTATCTTTTTTATTCAATTTCCTCATAAACCATATATCTAAGCTACTAAATTTATTTTTTTATTCATATATTTTTTTATTCTAATAATTATATATTTTCCTACATAACAAAAGAAGTATCAGATTTGCTTAAGCAAATCTAACACTTCTTATATCATATCAATTATTTTCTAAAGAACCCCTTTTTATGCTTTTCTTCTTTTACGTGAGTATCACCTTTAACAGTTTCTCCTGACGCTTCCATAAACATCTTTAAAGCTTCTTTTTGTTTTTCATTTAAAGTTTTAGGAATATCTACTATAACTTTAACGTATTGATCTCCTCTGCCTGAAGAGTTTACTCTTGGAACTCCTTTACCTCTTAATCTAAATAAAGTTCCCGATTGAGTTCCTGCAGGCACTGTATATGAAACATCTCCATCAACAGTTGGAACCTTAATCTCAACTCCTAAAGCAGCACTAGCCATAGATATATGTGCATCTACATATATATCATTACCTTTTCTCTTAAATTCTTTAGAAGGCATAACTCTAATTTTGATATATAAATCTCCTGGAGATCCACCTTTTTCACCGTGTTCTCCTTGACCTCTTAAAGGCATTACATTACCAGTATCAACACCTGCTGGTATATTTACTGTAATCTTTCTATTCTTTCTAACCTTACCTTTTCCTTTACAAGTATGACAAGGTGTATCTATAACTTTACCTGTTCCATGACAATGATCACAAGTAGTAGTACTTACAAAACTACCAAGTGGTGTTTGTCTTTGTACTCTAACTTGACCTGAACCATTACAGTGTGGACAAGTCTTAGAACTTGTTCCAGGTTCTGCACCATCCCCATGACAAGTTTCACAAGTTTCACTTCTTGTAATTGATATTTCCTTTTTAGCACCAAAAACTGCTTCTTCAAAAGTTAAATTAATGCTATATTCTAAGTCTGCACCTCTCTTAGGCCCATTTCTTCTTTGTGACCCACCGCCACCTCCAAAGAAACTATCGAATATATCACCAAATCCACCCATGTCTGAGAAAGCAAAGCCGCCAAATCCGCCACCTGATCCACCAAATCCAGCACCATCAGCAGTTCCAAATTGATCATAACGAGCTTTCTTTTCTGGATCTGAAAGAACTTGATAAGCTTCATTTATTTCTTTAAATTTATTTTCTGCTTCTTTATCCCCTGGGTTTTTATCTGGATGGTACTTTATAGCTAACTTTCTAAAGGCTCTTTTTATTTCATCATCACTAGCACCTTTTTGAAGGCCTAGGACTTCATAATAGTCTTTACTTGCCATCTAACTTTCCTCCATCTTTGCTATATATTTTTTAATAATTACTTAATAAGAGGGAAGACTAATACCTTTGCCTTCCCTCCTGTATTATATAAGATTCTCTCTATTTATGACAACTATTTATCTTCATCTACTTTGAAATCAGCATCTACAACATTGTCATCATGTGGTGCTTCATTTGCTCCACCCATGTTGTTTGGATCAAATCCTTCAGCTCCTGGTTGACCTTGAGCTCCTGCTGCTTGATATATCTTAGAAGATACAGCATAGAATTCTTGAGTTAATTCTTCCATTGCCTTCTTAATAGCTTCTACATCATCAGATTCCTTAACTTTCTTAAGTTCTTCTATCTTAGCTTCTATCTTAGATTTATCAGCTGCATCTACCTTATCTCCAAGTTCTCCTAGAGTCTTTTCAGTTTGGTAAATTGTTTGATCAGCATTATTGTGAACTTCTATTTTTTCTTTTCTCTTCTTATCTTCTTCAGCAAATTTTTCTGCTTCTTTTACAGCCTTATCTACTTCATCATCACTTAAGTTAGTTGATGCAGTAATTGTGATATTAGCTTCCTTACCAGTTCCCTTATCCACTGCAGAAACCTTAACTATACCGTTAGCATCTATATCAAATGTAACTTCTATTTGAGGAATTCCTCTTGGAGCTGGAGCTATTCCTGATAATGTGAATTGACCTAATGTCTTGTTATCAGCAGCCATTTGTCTTTCACCTTGAACTACGTGAATTTCAACTGATGTTTGACCATCTGCAGCTGTTGAGAATACTTGGCTCTTCTTAGCTGGTATAGTTGTATTTCTTTCTATTAAAGGAGGAGCAACTCCACCTAAAGTTTCAATTCCTAATGTTAATGGTGTAACATCTAGTAATAATACGTCCTTAACTTCTCCAGTTAATACACCTGCTTGAATAGCCGCACCGATTGCAACACATTCATCTGGGTTAACTCCCTTTGAAGGATCTTTTCCTGTAAAGTTCTTAACTGCTTCTTGTACAGCTGGGATTCTAGTTGATCCACCAACTAAGATTACCTTATCTATTTGACCAATTGAAAGACCTGCATCGCTTAATGCTTTCTTCATTGGTTCTACTGATCTTTGTACTAAGTCATGAGTTAATTCATTGAATTTAGCTCTAGTTAAGTTTAAGTCTATGTGTTTTGGACCAGTTGCATCAGCAGTGATGAATGGTAAGTTAATGTTAGTTTGAGTTGATGAAGATAATTCTATCTTAGCCTTTTCAGCTGCTTCTTTTAATCTTTGTAAAGCCATCTTATCATTTCTTAAATCAATTCCGTTTTCAGCTTTGAATGTTTCTGCTATATAATCCATAACTTTGTTATCAAAGTCATCTCCACCTAGCTTAGTATCTCCATTTGTAGATAATACTTCGAATACACCATCACCAAGTTCTAGTATAGATACATCGAATGTACCACCACCTAAATCATATACTAATATCTTTTCGCTGTGATCAGTCTTATCTAGACCATATGCTAAAGATGCAGCAGTTGGTTCGTTAATTATTCTTAATACTTCTAATCCTGCTATCTTACCAGCATCTTTTGTTGCTTGTCTTTCAGCATCATTAAAGTAAGCTGGAACTGTGATAACTGCTTGAGAAACTGTTTCACCTAAGTAAGCTTCTGCATCAGCTTTAATTTTTTGAAGAATCATAGCTGAAATTTCTTGTGGAGAATAATCTTTTCCATCTATATTTGTTTTATGATTAGTTCCCATTTCTCTCTTTATTGATATTATTGTTTTATCTGGATTAGTTATCGCTTGTCTTTTTGCAACTTGACCAACTAATCTTGATCCATCTGCTTGGAATGATACTACTGAAGGAGTAGTTCTTGAACCTTCTGAGTTAGCTATAACAACTGGTTCTCCACCTTCCATAACTGCAACACATGAATTTGTAGTACCTAAATCAATACCTATAATTTTTCCCATAATATATTCCTCCTTAAAATAGATAAATCTATTCTTATTTCAATCAAAATTTATATAAATTAAATTTAAAATTAGTTAGCAACTTTAACAACTGAATGTCTAATTACTTTGTCGCCTCTTTTGTATCCTTTCATGAATACTTCTGCAACACTATTCTTTTCAAAATTTTCATCTTCTATGTGCATAACTGCTTGATGTAAATTAGGATCAAATTCTCCAGAAGCATCTATTTCTTCAACACCTAATTTAGTAAATGAACCTTCAAGGCCTTTGATAGTCATTTCTATACCTTTCTTTAGGTCTTCAACACTACCATCAGCAGCTACAGCTCTTTCAAGGTTATCTATAACTGGAAGAACTTCTTTTATTACATCTGCACATGCATCTGTATAAATTCCTTCCTTTTCTTTAGCAGTTCTTTTTCTAAAGTTTTCATATTCAGCAGTTACTCTTAAAAGTCTATCTTTTAAAGCTTCTACTTCATTAGTAAGTTTTTGAATTTGATCCTTATTCTTTCTAAGCACATCTAATTCATCCTCCTTACTTTCTTCCTTAGTTTCTTCTGTTTCTTCTGTTATAACTTCATCAGCTTCAACTTCTATAGTTTCATCGCTTTCTTCTGTAACAACTTTATCTTCTTCTAAAATTTCATTTTTATTATCTTCCATCTTAAAAACTACACCTCGCTCCATATAATATTCAACTTAAAGTCCTTGACCTTTTAATGCATCATTAAGCTCCTTCATAACCTGTGCCATTATAGCTATTACTCTTGAATAATTTATTCTTCTAGGTCCTATAAGACCAATAGTTCCAATAGGTCTGTCTCCTAATAAATATTCTGCTGAAATAACACTACAATTTTTAGCTTCAGGTATATAATTTTCATCGCCTATTTTTATTGTCAAGTCGCCTTTTGGGGCAATAAGTTCAACCACATAATCCTTATTGTATAAAAGATTTAATATTTGTTTTGCATTATCTATGTCATTATACTCAGGGTAGTTAAATATATTTGTAGTTCCTTGCATGAATATATCAGAAGTATTATCTTCCTTTAATGTATCATACAACACTGGAACAATTGCATTAAATAAATCATCATATCCCTTAAGATCATTTTTTAAGTTATTAATAACCTCAAGATTTATTTCTTGTATAGTTAAGTTATCTAATCTTTTATTTATCAAATCATTAATTTTTTGTAATTCTTCCATACTAGGAATTCTTTTTACTTTAATCATATGATTTTTTATAACTCCACTATCAGTTACTATAACTGATACCAGATTGTACTCATCTATCTTCATAAGTTGAACTGATTTTATATAACTTCTCATTACTGATGGTGTTTGAACAACACAAGTTAAATTAGTCAATTCTGATAATAAAGTACTAGCTTGTTTAACTATTTTATCCACTTCTAACATAGCAGAATCAATAATATATTTTTTTATCTGAAGTTCTTCTTCAGGAGTTAGCATAGCTTTTTCCATTAAACTATCTACATACAACCTATATCCTTTACTCGAAGGAATTCTTCCTGATGAGGTATGAGGTTGTTCCAGATATCCCATATCTTCTAAATCAGACATTTCGTTTCTAATAGTTGCAGAGCCTACCCCAAGATCATACTTTTTTGCTATAGTTCTAGATCCTACTGGTTCTCCAGTATTTATATAATCATTAATTATAGCTTCTAAAATCTTAATCTTTCTTCCATCTATAGCCATTCCCTCACCTCTTTGTTAGCACTCACTATTACCGAGTGCTAATGACTATGTTATAAATATATTCTTTATCTATTTTTTTGTCAATTCAAACTATCTTCATCCTCAAAGAAATTATAGTCAATTATCAAGTTTATTTTTATTTTTCTTCTATTTTCTCCATATTACTAATTATTTTAATATCATATCACTCATTACAGAATTAGACAATTCTATTCCTAAATCACTCAAATATAGTGTCCCACATTTTCTTTTTAACAAACCCAATTTAATATTTTTATTAATTACATTTTTGTATATAGAATCAACATCCACTCCAAATTTTTCTTTAAACTTTTTCTCTGATATACCCACATTCATTCTTAATCCCATAAACATAAATTCTTCTATATCATCTTCTCTAGTGTTTTCATATTCCTCTTCCACTATAGACTTGCCTTGATTTATATTTTCAATATATTCTTCTATTGAATCTATATTTTTTACTCTTTTTTCATCTATAAAAGAACTAGCTGATACTCCTACACCAAGATATTCTTCACACATCCAGTAAACCTCATTATGTCTACACTCTTTGCCATCCTTTGAAAAATTAGAAATTTCATATTGTTTATATCCGTTTTTCTCTAAAAACTTCTTACCTTCTCTATACATATCTCTTTCCTCTTCTTCAGAAGGCACCTCCAGCTTATCTTTTTCATATAAATTATAAAAAGCTGTCCCTTCTTCAATAATCAAGCTATAACTAGAAATATGTTCAGGTTTCAATTCAACAATCTCTCTTAATCCTTTAATAAATTCCTCTACGCTTTGTTTAGGTAATCCAAACATCATATCTATATTTATATTTTCAAATCCTAAACTTCTAGCTAAAAAATAATTTTCTTTAAAACTTTCGAAAGTATGAATTCTACCTATAGACTTTAACAGCTCATTATTAGTAGTTTGTAACCCAAAACTTAATCTATTGATTCCACCTTTCCTAATTATTTCAAACTTTTCTTTGCTTACTGTTCCAGGATTACATTCTATTGTTTTTTCTGCATCTTCTGTAAACCTCAACTCACTTATAGTATTCATTAATTTTCTTAATGAATTATGATCTAAATATGATGGTGTTCCACCACCAATAAATAAAGTTTTTATAATATAATTTTTACATTTATCTTTAATTTCTATACATAAAGCATCTACATAACTTTCCATAAGTTTATCTTTACAAGCATAAGATGGAAAATCACAATAAAAACACTTTTGCTTACAAAATGGTATATGAATATATAAAGCTATTTCCTTCATTTTTTATATCTCCTTTAAAAATTTTTAATTGTAAAAAAGAAGAGAGATTTTTCCCTCTTCTTTATAATTACAAAATAAATACTTATTAAGTATTTTTATATTTAATTATTAATCAACTTTAAGAACAGCCATGAATGCTTCTTGTGGCACTTCAACTGATCCCACTTGTCTCATTCTCTTCTTTCCTTCTTTTTGCTTTTCTAAAAGTTTCTTCTTTCTTGAAATATCCCCACCATAACACTTAGCAAGAACATCTTTTCTCATAGCTTTAATAGTTTCTCTAGCTATTACTTTAGAACCTACAGCTGCTTGTATAGGTACTTCGAACATTTGTCTTGGAATAATTTCTTTTAACTTTTCTGCTATATTTCTTCCCTTATTATAAGCTCTTTCCTTTGGAACTATCATTGATAAAGCATCTACAATATCTCCATTTAATAAAATATCAAGCTTAACCAATTCTGTTCTTTCATATCCCTTAATTTCATAATCTAAAGAAGCATATCCTCTAGTTCTTGATTTTAATGTATCAAAGAAATCATATACTATTTCATTTAAAGGTATATCATAAGTTATAACAGCTCTTGTTTCTTCTAAGTATTGCATATCAAGATAAGTTCCTCTTCTTTCTTGACAAAGTTCCATTACAGCTCCTACATAATCAGTTGGAGTTATAATTGAAGCCTTAACTACAGGTTCTTCCATAAAATCAACTTCTGTAGCTGGTGGAAGATTTGTAGGGTTAGTAAGATCAAATTTTTGTCCGTCTGTCTTTGTAACCTTATAAATAACTGATGGAGCTGTTGTGATAATATCAAGATTAAATTCTCTTTCTATTCTTTCTTGGATAATTTCCATATGTAATAATCCAAGGAATCCACATCTAAATCCAAATCCTAAAGCTATTGATGTTTCCGGCTCGAAATTTAGAGCCGCATCGTTTATTTGAAGCTTTTCTAAAGCTTCTTTTAATTCATCATATTTTGCTCCATCTACTGGATATATACCTGAATAAACCATAGGTACAGCTGGTTTATAACCTGGAAGTGGTTCAGCTGTAGGTCTATCAGCTTCTGTTATAGTATCACCTACTCTGGCATCTCTAACATTCTTAATAGAACCAGTTATATATCCAACATCACCAGCACTTAATTCTTTAATTGGCATTAACTTAGGAGTAAATACTCCAACTTCTACTACTTCATAAACCTTATCAGTAGCCATTAACTTAATTTTAGTACCAGCTTTAACTTTACCATCTTTTATTCTTACGTGACACACAACGCCTCTATAACTATCATAATAAGAGTCAAATATTAAAGCTTTAAGAGGTGCTTCTTCATCACCTTCTGGTGCTGGTAATCTTTCTACTATAGCTTCTAATACATCTGGTATGTTAAGACCAGTCTTCGCTGAAATCATAGGTGCACTTTCTGCTTCTATACCTATAACATCTTCTATTTCTCTCTTAACTTCATCTGCTCTTTGAGAAGGTAAGTCTACCTTATTAATAACAGGAGCAATTTCTAAATCGTTATCTAGGGCTAAATAAGTATTAGCTAAAGTTTGAGCTTGAATACCTTGAGTAGCATCTACTACTAATACAGCTCCTTCACATGCTGCTAAACTTCTAGACACTTCATAAGTAAAGTCTACATGCCCTGGAGTATCTATAAGATTTAAGATATATTCTTGACCGTCTTCTCTCTTATAGATAAGTCTAGCTGCTTGAGATTTTATAGTTATTCCTCTTTCTCTTTCAAGCTCCATATTATCTAAAACTTGAGCTTCCATTTCCCTTTGTGTTAGCGTACCAGTTGCTTCTAAAAGTCTATCCGCTAAAGTAGACTTACCATGATCAATGTGAGCAACTATTGAAAAGTTTCTTATGTATTGCTTTCTATCATTATTCATATATTAAAACTGTCTATATTTTAGACAGGTATTTCACCCCCATTATACTAAATCAGCTAAATTATATCACACAATACTTACCTACTGTCAATATAAACAAAGCCTATATACTATTCTATTACTCATTTATGAAACTAACTTACTAAATCTTCAATATAATTTTCAACCTCTTCTATAACTTCACCTGCTTTCTTTATAATAGCAGATTCCTTACTAATTTTAAAATCTTTATCTCCAACCCTTATTAATATATTTCCTTTTTCATTATTATAAATTTTAATATTAGCATTGTCATAAATAAAACCAGAAAAATCTTTACCTAATTTATCTTTCACTTTCTCATAATTTTCTTTTGCATTTCCCAGCGGAGATAAAGCTTTTGTATTTAATACGTTAATCTTAATCAATCCCCAAACAGCCATTAGTAAACATACTAATATAAATAATGTTCTAATTCTTTTCAAAAAAAACACCCCTAAGATATTTTATCTACCATTAAGGATGCTCATTTTATATATTTTTTATTCATTATTTTCTATTAATATGCTCCGCTATTAATCTTGCTATATATCTTCCTGAATTTTGCGCTTCTGCTGAAGTATTTACATTAGCTCCACACTCTATAAGCATACTATTATCACTTAAATTTTCATTAAAAGCATTTATTCCTCTATGATAAGTATAAATCTTTTTAGTTAACCCTGGAAATAACTTATTAGATTTATTTAAAAATTCTTCAGCTAAAGCTTTATTTTTAGGATATCTCGAACTATTTTCAGCAGTTACAAACATTAATGTTGCTAAATTTTCTCCATTTATATTAGTAGTAACAGCCGCTTTATTAGTCACTGAATCTCTGTGAAGATCTATTATAATTTTAAAATCACCATACTTTTTCAAATATGAATTAACAGTCTCATTTGATCTTTTATAACTATCATTATACGATACACTATGATTTGTTTTATCATGTATAACTGATATTCCATAATTATTTTCAAGTTCCTCTTCTATGGCATTACCAACACCAACAACACTATACCTCTCATCCAAAGTATCTCTTGATGTTTCTGCATAATTTTCTGTAGTATGAGTATGATATAGTAGAACTTCTGCCTTTGAAGGATCTAAAACCTTCTTAAGAGATGGATCATATGCTTTTGAAGCACCTAAATTTGATTCAACTTTTGTTATGGCGTTTTCAGGTAAATTAAAATCATTAATATTGATAGTTGAAATTGTCTTTTCTGCTTCTTGACCTTCTGAAGAATTCTTTACTTCTAATCCTGTAACTATACTTGGGTTGTATAAAACGACCTCATTTGATATAAGTTGAAACTTGTTTAAATTACTAAGTCCTGCCGCCTCAATACAAGCATTTTTCAAAGAAAGCTTATTCTCTGCATATGCTCCTTCATTATATACTTCTGTTTCCACTAAAGGCATTCCAAAATTCAATAATTGCACATATGCAAATCCTCCTCTTTCACTACTATCTTTCAGCACATTTATAACCCTTATTGAAAAGAATAAAATAATAGCGAAGAAAATCACGACTATATAATTAACTTGTGGTCTGCTTCTTTTTCTTCCTAAAGTTTCTACATACACTAAATCTCCTCCCCCCGATATTTTTAAAATTACAATATATTATATGTGTTACTTTTTTCATTATTACAGGAAGAATAAAAAAGCTTTATATTTATACGTTAATTTATACGTTAATAAGAAATTGAGAATTACAGTTTTATCATATAACTTTAATTCTCAATTCCTATAAAATATTAATTTAAAAACTTATTTATATCTTCCATTGTCATATTAGGTTGAAGACCTATATTTATTCCATTTGCAATTATCTTAGATAAAGAATCTATCATAAGATCAACTTCTTTAGGAGTAACAACCAAATCTCCTACATAAGGATTTAGCACTTCTCTTATAAGCCTGCTTTTCTCTTCCTTATTAACTTTCTTTAACATGTTATAAAATTCTTTTCCTTCCTCAGCTTGATTTATCAAATCATCTAGCACCAAATCTATTGTATCATTTGCAATGGTTGCTGCATCAACTACAGTAGGTACACCTATAGCTATTACCTTAACCCCTAAACTTTCTTCATTTATCCTCATTCTATTATTTCCAACTCCAGCTCCTGGTGATATTCCAGTATCACTTATTTGAATAGTTCTATTAACTCTATCTATTTTTCTTGAAGCTAAAGCATCTATACATACAACAACATCAGGTTTTATCTTTTCAACTAAACTTTTAATAATTTCTCCTGTCTCAACACCTGTTACCCCCAAAACACCTGGTGCTATAGCTGCTACTGGATAAACACTATCATCTATAACATCTGGCATAACATCTCTTAGGTGTCTTGTAACCATTATTCCCTCTGTTACCTTTGGTCCTAAAGCATCTGGAGTCACCTTCCAATTACCAAGTCCAACTACTAAGGCTAACATATTATCTTTCATACTAATAAGACTTTTCAAAGTTTTTCCCAAAGCCTTTGATACATCATCCATAAGACCACCATCATAAGCTGTAAATTCAGGAATATCTAAAGTAATATATGTTCCTACTGGTTTCCCCATCTTTTTAGCACCATCATCATTTAAAATTTTAACTTTTGTAATTTTTGTTCCTTCATCCATTAATTCTTCTACAGAAACTCCATCTATTTCACTATTATTCTCTTCTTTATACATTTGTCTAGCTTCTACAGCCAAATCAGTTCTTACATTTATCATATTTACACCTCTCTTTTTCTACTGTATTTTTAATTTTTCCGTTTTACATAAATTTAATACTTGAATAATATATATTTCAATGCTATAATATGGTTTGTTGAATATGACTCGTACGCAGTTTTCCCCAAAAACTGCAAGAGGCCCTATTAAAATTAGAGGGGGTGAATTAAGAATGGCAAATATTAAATCAGCAAAGAAAAGAGTATTAATTACTGAAAAGAAGACTGCTAGAAATAGAATGGTTAAGTCTGCTTTAAAGACTGCTATAAAGAAATTCGAAGCTGCTGTTTCAGCTAACAATGTTGCAGAAGCTAAAGAATTATTCGCTAAGGCTGCTAAGGCTTTAGATATGGCTGCTCAAAAAGGAGTAGTACATAAGAATATGGCTGCAAGAAAGAAGTCAAGATTAGCTGCAAAGTTAAACGCTATGGCTTAATTGTATAAAACCGACCTAGTATTAGGTCGGTTATTTACTTTTTAAAAATCAAAAATTATTTGAGTCTTATCTCCTACCTTTTTAAATCCAATTCTTTCATAAACTTTTTTTGCACATCCTAATTTTTCAGTAATAACATAAAAATACTCTATATTATTTAAACCGCACATCTTTATCATGTATTCTAAAGTAAAACTTCCAAACCCTTTTCCTCTATATTCTCTTAATATACCTATATCCTCGAGTTTTGCTACATTATTGTTTATAAATAACTCACAAGATCCTATAGGTATATTATTTTTATAAATTAAAAAAGCTGTAAGCTTATTTTTTTCATCTTTATATACGCTTACTTTTCTTAAAATTCTAGTTCTAGCATATCCATAACCTAAACTTTTAATATTGTCTTTTATATTTATATTTATTAAGTCTTCATATTCCTTGTTACTAGTAACCTTTCTTATCTCTATATCATTATTGTAAGGAATACTTTCTTTCTCATTTGTATTTATAACCATATAATCAAATCTATCTACTCGAGAAGGTCTAATATTAAACTCTCTAAGTTCTTCTCTACTTATTTCCTTATTCACTTCAAAATTCAAAAATCTTTTATTACTTTTCTTATTTAGCTTAATTTCATCTATCAATATTTTCACGGTCTTATCTAAATCTAGATTTTCTATTAATACAGTTAAGTTGCTAGCATAAAGATTTTTAAAATTATCATCCCAAAATCTAATTGTATTTTTATACTCCTTTTCTTGCGAATAACATCTAACATATTTAATTTCCGTATCTTTTAATAAATTAATCATTTGCTATAATCCACCTTTTAAATAAGATATAATTTGATATTATCATAAATTCCAATCATGTATCAATGTAAATCTCAATACATATCTCTGCACTAAAATAGGCATATTATTATTAATAACTTTTTAGGAGATGATATTATGGGATATAAAATAGCTAATGTTACAGAAAGTGAATTTAAAGCCATAAAAAAAGCAGAAAAACTTATGAAAACTGAAACCGGCGAAGATTTTGTACTAATTGCATGGAAAAAAGATGAATAAACATATACATAATTAACTTTTTCCTTAATATAATTAAAAAACAAAGTTATATTAAGGAGAAATATTATGAATTATAATTAAAAAACAAAGTTATATTAAGGAGAAATATTATGAATTATAAAATTTTCGGAGACAACCTTCCAGCTGTAACTATAAACTTAAATTCAGGAGAAAGCATCTATACACAATCAGGTGGTATGTCATGGATGAGTGATAATATTAAAATGGAAACTAATATGAAAGGCGGCTTATTAAAGGGTATCGGACGTATGTTTTCAGGTGAATCTCTATTTATGGCAACCTATACTGCAACACATCCTAATAGTAGTATAACCATAGCATCTACCTTCCCAGGAAGCATTTTACCTTTACAACTTGAATTAGGAAAGGAATATATTTGCCAAAAATCCGCTTTTTTATGTGCAGAAAATAAAGTTCAATTATCTACTGAAGTTATAAAAGGATTAAAAGGAGGTTTATTGGGAGGAGAAGGATTTATTCTTCAACGTTTAAGTGGAAATGGACTTGCCTTTATAGAAATAGATGGCAGCATATCAGAACATAACTTAGCTCCAGGAGAAGGTTTGGTAGTAGATACAGGTAATGTTGCTGTTTACGAATCTACTGTCAGCTATAATGTCCAAACCGTAAAAGGCTTTAAAAACATTATATTTGGTGGTGAAGGTCTATTCTTAACTAGGTTAACTGGCCCCGGAAAAGTATGGCTTCAAACAATGACACTTCCATCCTTTGCCGGCAGACTAATTCCTTACTTATCTAACCCAAATTCAAAGAAATAATCGAGTAGGAGGTAATCAATTATTTTGATTACCGACCTCTCACACCACCGTGCATACAATGTCGTCAACTTAAGAAAAAAATAAAAAATGTAAAAAAAGCTTGACAATAGTGAAAAAATTTGCAGCCTCGCTATAGATAAATAAATTTATAGCGAGGTTTAATATTATGAAAAATACTACATTATTATCTACAATTT
>SVCL01000150.1 GCA_015058405.1 Clostridium sp. | reverse complement strand
TGGTACTATGTCAAGAAAAAGTACAAATTAAATTCGGATAAATTATATTATTATATTTTTTATAATTAACATGCATTTTTTATATTTTCTGAGTAATATTTATCTTCATATTCATTTGGAGATAAATATCCACAGTGACTATGTATTCTTACTGTATTGTAAAAAGTTTCTATATACTCAAAAACAAGCTTATATGCATGTTTGTAATCTAAAATTTTATAACGATTTATCCACTCTCTTTTAATAAGAGCATGGAAGGATTCTATGCAGGCATTATCCCATGGATAAGCCTTTTTCGAATAACTTGTAATCATATCTTTTGTTGCTATTCTATAAGCCTCACATGTATATTGTATTCCTCTATCTGAATGTATAATTAATGCTTCTTTAACATTCCTTATTGCTTTAGCTTTGTTTATAGCCTGTATAATCCACTTAGATTCAAGAGTTGAGCTTAATACCCAAGATATTATCTTTCTAGAGTATAGATCCATAACACTTGTAAGATATACAAAGCCATCATAAGTCCATATATAAGTTATATCTGTACACCAAACAGTATTAGGAGTAGAAGGAGCGAAATTTTCATCTAATATATTTTTAAGTTCAGAACTAAAATCTGAATTGGTTGTTGTAGCTATATAAGGCTTAACATACTGAGCTTTAATACCTAATTCTCTCATATAATTTCCAACTGTCTTTTCACTTATTTCTTCTCCGATTTCACGCAGTTTCTGCGTAATTTTAGGTGCTCCATAATTTTGATGAGATTCATCATATATGTCTATAATTTTATCTTCAATAGCTTCTTTACGCTTTTCCCTTAAGGATGGTTTCCTATTCTTAAAAGAATAATATCCATTTCTTGAAACGCCTAATATTCTAAGCACTCCGCTGACATTAAGTCGGCGTTTCTTATCTTTAATTGCTAAGTTTTCTGCTTTCGCAGTTTCGATAAATATGGCTTGTGTCATTTTCCCAGAATGCTTATGGCTTTTTTTAATATTTCAAGGGCATCTTTCGTATCTTTCAATTCTTTTCTTAATTTTGCATTTTCTTTTGCTTCATCACTTGAATAATTACCTGATCCTCTAGTAGGGACTTCACCATCATTAATATCTGCTTTCTTAACCCAATCCCCAAGAGTAGAAGCAGCTATTCCTAAATTAGTAGCACATCTTTTCATATTCAAATCTTTATGTTCATGATAGTATCTTACTGCATTTTCTTTAAATTCCTTATCATACTGTTTACTCATTTCAATTCCTCCAATTCATCATATCTTCATTATAACTCTTTTTGAGAAATATCCACTTTTAACTTGTACTATTTATATTCTAGCTCCATATATTATTTGAAAACATTTGGTTTTGTAAGGCATCAATTTCACCTGGTAATGAAAATAAATATGGTACATATTTCATAAAATCATCTCCTTAAATATATAATACTAAATATTAACATAAAATATGGATGTTTTCCATATATTCTATTAATGGACAAATATTTTAATACAAGGAGGTGAATATTATAATAAAATGAATGATGTGAAGATAAAAATAAAACAACCATCAAGTCCAATAAAAGAAATAGAACAAGTATATGATATCCAAGATTATTTAAAAGCAAATAGTCAAAGGAATTATATACTTTTTTTATTAGGTATTTCTACAGGCTATAGAGCAGGAGACCTTGTTCAATTAAAAGTAAGAAACGTAAGACAAGCATTGGAAGATGGATATTTTACAATAATGGAAGGCAAGAAGCTTAACTCTAAAAACATTAGAGAAAAGAATAGAAAGCCTAGAAGAGTTATTATAATAAAGAACTTAAGAAAAAAACTCGAAGAATATATTCAAAATAAAAATGATTATGAATATATGTTTCCAAGTAGAAAAGGTGGACATATTCAAACAAAAAGAGTTTCACAGATATTAAGTGAAGCAGCAGATTATTTTAAAATAAAAAATATAAGTGCTCATAGTATGAGAAAAACATATGCATATAGAATTTATGAAAGTAATGACCATGATCTTTTAGCAGTAAAAGAAATGTTAGGTCATAGCAGCATAGAAGAAACTAAAGCTTATCTAGGATTAGATCGTGAAATGTTTGATAGTTATTCAAAGGTTTTAAATGATTTAATACTATAAGCTTTTTTTATTTTTATTAATGAATGTGCTATTTTTGGGTGGATTCACATTAAAGAGGAGTAAAAAAGAAATCTACATTATATGCTGTTAAAAAATGAATGTCTTATTCCCTAAGAAAATGGGACATTCAATAATTTATTAAAAGTGCCTTTAAGCCTTGGTATTTCAAAGGTTAGAAGCACTTTATTATAAATATACATAAAAATGAATTTCTATATGCAATAAAAAGTTCAGGAAATAACCTTAAAAATGAACACACTATCTTAAACTAAGTGCTCACTTTTTTTCATGAAAGGAGGTGATGAATTGAAAGCAAATGAAGAGAAGATAAATGAGAGCTTAAGTAAGATAGAATCATGGGTTGCAGAAGGTCAGACCGACAAAGAAATTGCTGAAAAGATAGGTATTTCTTACTCAACATTTAGGCGTTATAAGAAAGAAAAAAGTGAGCTAAAAGCTGCAATTGCTCAAGGTAAAGATAAGAAAAATGATAATGTCATTCAAGCCTTATATAAAAACTGTATTGGCTATAAGTACTATGAAGAAACACCAGTTAAGGTAAAAGAAGAAGTTATAGCTGAAGATGGTAAAACAGTACTTGTTAAAGAAAGAGTTGAAGTTAAAAGTATTAAGAAATATAAAGCTCCAGATTTAGCAGCTCAAAAGTATTGGCTTAACAATAGAGATAAGACTAAGTGGCAAGATGATCCTAACAAGGTGGCTAATGATAAGAAGCTTACAAAACTTAAAGAGAAAGAAGTTAATTCAAAAGTAATAGAATAGGAGGAGATATGAAGACAACTTGTAAATATTGTGGAATAGTAAATAAGCCACACAAGTGTCCACATAGCAAAAGAAAAGCAGATAGAACTAGAAAAGATAATAAGATATATGAATCTAAAGAATACAGAAGATTAAGAACTGAAGTATTAGAAGATTATAATTACACTTGTCTTTGGTCTTTATATGTTGATGGCAAAGTTATTACAGCAGATAGAACACACCATATCATTGAGATACTAGAAGATGAAAGTAAAGCTATTGAGTATGATAATCTTATTGCTTTACATAATAAAGTTCATGAAGTAATCCATAAGCTTTATAAAGAAGGACTGAATATTAAGTCAGAGCTTCAGGATCTATTGTTAAAGATGAATGAATCATACAAGAAAGGAGATAGAACTTTAGGAAAATACAAGAAAGAAGTTAAGAAAATATATCCCCCCTATGTTTCAATTTTTTAAGAAAAGAAATTTTCATCAGAACGGGGCTATAGATAGACACACGAAATCTGTAAAATGAGATTTTTTAAATTTCTTTGGAAGGAGGTTTTAATTTTTGGCAAGACCAACAAAGAGTGCAAGAGTTTTAAGTGATTGCTCTCAGACTAAAGATGAAATTAATGCAAGAATAGAAAATGAAGAAAAATTAAAAGGAAAATCAGAAGTACATCCAACACAGCAACTGACAGAAAGTCAGTTGGTTATATTTAATTTTGTAAAAGATGAATTGGAAGAGTCTAAATTGTTAAGTGGTTTAGATTCTTTTTTATTGACTCTTTTTTCAATTACAGCAGATAGATTGCAGTTTATAGAAGATAAGATAAATAAGAAACCAAGCTTGGCTTTTAATAAAGATTTAATTTCTTCTAAGAAAGCTTATACAGCAGATTTTTTAAGGTGTTGTAATGAATTATCTTTATCCCCTCAATCAAGGGCAAAATTAGCTAATATTAATGTTACAGCTAAAACTAATAAAGAAGATGCAGCACTTTCTATACTAAGGAAAAAGAAACATGGACATAAGAGAGAGTAATGCTTATGATTATGCCTTATGGTGCATTGAAGAGGATAATGATAAGGTAGGAACTTATATTAAAAAGCAATGTAAGTCATGGCTTGATATTGTAGATGGTAATGATGAAGAAGCCTATTTTGATAATGAAGATTATGAAATTATTTATGATCTTTTAGGTTTAATGATTCATCCAGATTTACATGAGCCTTTAAATGAGTGTTTAGAAGATTATGCAGAGCTTTTTATATATGCAACATTGGCCACAAAATATAAAGATGGTAGTAAGTTATATATTACAAGCCTTCTGGAGATAGCAAGAAAGAATTATAAAACCTTTTATGCAGCAATTATTTTTATATTAGAAATGATGTTGGAAAATGACTTCGATAGATATTTTTCAGTAGCTCCAGACTTAAAACTTTCAAGTGAAGTTAAGTTGGCAATTAAAAAGATAATTAAGGTAAGTCCTGAAATAGCCAAACATTTTAAAGTAACAAGAGATTATACAAGATGCAAATTTAATGAAGCTGAATATGTGGCTTTAGCCTATTCAAATGATAATATGGATGGAAAACTTGCTAGGTTATGGCTTGCAGATGAAGCAGGTAATTTAGATTCCTATCCAGTTGAAGCAATGAGGTCTTCACAGATTAATTTGTGGAATAAGCAAGGGATAATTATTAGCACTCAATATCCTAATGATAATAATGTTTTCTTAGATGAATTAGATTATGGCAAAAAAATATTAGATGGTCTTATAGAAGATAAAAGATTCTTTTGTTTACTATATGAGCCAAATGATGCATTAAGGAAAGAATGGCAAACCAATGACCTTGTAATATATCAATCTAATCCAGTAGCAGTTGATAATGTTCTTATGTTTGAAGAGCTTAAGAAGAGCAGGACAAAAGCTATTCTTTATGAAAACAAAAAAGAAAATTATCTATGTAAGCATAACAATATTCAATATAAGGGGCTAGGAGCTGAAGGTTATGTTGATATTGAGATAGTTAAAGAGTGCAGGATTGTTGAGGATTTAGACTTTTGGAGAGGTAAAAGAGTTTATTTAGGCTTAGATTTATCTATGACAGAAGATAATACTTCAGTTTCTATGATTACTGAATATGAAGGTTATTTATATGCTAAAGTGTGGGCTTTTATTCCTAAAGACAGGATAGACATTAAATCATCTAAGGAAAGATTAAATTATAACAAGATGATTGATAGTGGAATATGCTTTGGATGTGGTGATGATACTATTTCTTATAAGTTTGTTGAAGATTTTATTATGAGTCTTGAAGATACTTATGGAGTAGAAATAGTTCAGATAGGATATGACAGATATAATTGTAGGTCAACAGCACAAAAACTTGAAGCTGCAGGATATGAAGTTGTAGAAGTTAAGCAACATAGTACAATTCTTCATGCTCCAACTAAGTTATTAAAGGAATATATCTTACATAGAACTTTTAGGTATGATGATAACAGGCTTTTAGAAATTAACTTTTCAAATGCTAGGTGTACTGAAGATACTAATAAGAATAAATATGTTAATAAGAAAAAGTCAGCAGGTAAGGTTGATATGGTAGTAAGCACAATAATTGCACTTTATCTTTTACAAGAAGAGCAGCTTGATAATTCAGATTGCACTATTCAAGTAGTTTAGGAAGGAGGGAAAGAATGAAATGGCCTTGGAGAAAAAAGAAGGAGGAAAGAGGATTATATGAAGATTTAACAGCGTTATATACTTTACTACAAACAACAATTACAGAAGATGATATTGACAGAGAAAAGGCAATGAACATTCCAACAGTATCAGGATGTATAAGGCTTATTCAAGATACAGTTAAGACTTGCCCCATAAAATTGTTTCATGAAGTAGATGGAAAGGTGCAGGAGGTTAAAGATGATCCTAGGCTTTCTATTCTAAATGATGATACTAAAGATACTTTAGATGCAGCACAATTTTGGGAAGCTATGATTGAGGATTTTTATTTAGAAGGCAATAGTTATGCTTATATAAATAAACAGAGGAATAATATAAAAAGCCTTCACTATGTAGAAGAAAGTGCAGTAAGTATTAATTTAGGAATAGATCCAATATTTAAAGATTATGATATTTGGGTTAATGGTGAAATATATAAGCCTTATGAATTTTTAAAAATTACTAGAAGAAGTAAGGATGGGGTAACTGGTAAAGGAATATTAGAAAGTAATAAAAAAATACTTGCAGTTGCTTATAATTCTTTAGTTTATGAAAATATCTTGGCAAAGACAGGAGGGAATAAAAAAGGATTTATTAAGGCTGAAAATAAACTTGATAATGAAGCAATAAATAAGTTAAAAGAACAATGGAATAAGATGTACTCACAGAATACAGAAAATTGTGTTGTACTTAATAAAGGTTTATCTTTTCAGGAAAGTGCATCTACAAGTACTGAAATGCAAATGAATGAAAATAAAATAACTAATGCAGATGAAATATGTAAGCTGTTTGTAGTACCTCCTACTATGCTTGGAGGGGATGGAAAAGCAAATGATAATGATTATGAAAAGTTTATAAAACTTGCAGTATTACCACTTTTAAGAGCAATATTAGCAGCCTTAAATAAGGACTTTCTTCTTGAAAAAGAAAAGAGTTCTTTTTATTTTGGATTTGATGTTAAGGAACTTTTAAAAGGTGATATTGAAAAGAGATTTAGAGCCTATGAAATAGGAATTAAGAATAAGATACTAACTATTAATGATGTTAGATATGAAGAGGATAGAGAGCCTATAGAAGCCTTTAATGATACTGTGGTTTTAGGATTAAATGATGTTCTTTATAACACTAAGACAGGAACTATTTATACACCTAATACAGATAAGACAAGTTCTATGAAAGGAGGTGAGGAGAAAAATGAGAGTGGAGATAAGGAATGATAGTGTTCTTATAGATGGTTATGTTAATGCAGTTGGTAGGGATAGTAAGCCTATACCATGTATTAATGGAAAGTTTATTGAACAAATAGAACCAAAGGCATTTGATAAGGCTTTGAATAAAACTGATAATGTAGATCTTTTATTAAATCATGATGAAAATAGAAAGCTTGGTTCAATTAAAGATGGTAATTTAGAATTATTTGAGGATAATATAGGGCTTAGAGCTATTTGTACTATTACTGATAAAGAGGTTATTGAGAAGGCAAGAAAAGGAGAACTTAGAGGGTGGAGCTTTGGGTTTGCTGTTGATAAGGATAGATGGGAAGATACTAATAAAGGATATCAAAGAAGATATGTTGAGGATTTAGATCTTTTTGAGGTTTCTATTTTGGATAATAGGAAGAATCCTGCTTATGCTGGGACTTCTATTGAGATGAGGGAGGATAAGGAAGTAGTTAGTGAGTGTAGAAGTTGTACAATGAAAACTGTCACAATTGATGAAAGTAATAAAGAAAAAATAAGTTATTTAAAATATGAATATAAAATAAAAGGTTTGAAAGATATATATGTAAAAAAATGCTAAAATAAAATGTGTTTACTGTATTTTGTTTTAGGAGGAGTTAGATGGAAAAAAGCAAAGTTCTACAAAGTGGATATATAGAAAAAATTGACAATAAAACTTATATATTTACATATGATGGAGAGTTATTATGGTTAGTACCAAAAGAAAAATCAACAATTAAACCATATGATTATTTTCAACATAAGGATATGGATATAAGTGTGATGGAAGCTACTAGCGTGAAAGGAAATTATATATTCTTTTTAAATGCAAAGTTAAAACGTAACGGAGTAGGATATATCGCAAAACCAGCTGGTTATATATGTTTTGAACAGGATATAATAGAATATGATTCAATTGTATTTAAAGGAAAAGCAATAAATTATTTTTATAGACCTAATAATATTATTGATACAGATTCAACAAAATATGATAATGAAGATGGTAGTAAAAATATAAAATTAAAGCCTTTTAAAGAAACAATTATTGAAAATAATGTGATTATAGATAAGAAAGAAGCTGAAATGATTTTGGGAATATTACCACCAGAAGAAGGAATATGGATGCGTGAAGAATATACACTAGGTAAACCAGAGTCTATATTACAATTGAAATTCAATAAATTACTTGAGAGTAAAGATTTTGAAAAAATATATGTATATATATATAGACTGTTTGAATTTCTGAATTTTAGAAAAAATGTGAGTTTGGGAGATATTTATTTGTTAAAAGATGGTTATAAAATAGCTGAAGTATATTTGTCCAATAAAAAAGATTATGAATCGGTTCATGTTGATAATACCATGGGATATTTTCTTATTAATGATAAAATAGGACAATTATTAGAGATTATTAATGAGGAAAAAATAAACTTAACATTTATTCCTAATACTAGAAGAGAATCAGCAGTAGTAGATACACAAAAGTATATTATGTGTTGTACTAGTTTTGAATCTGTTTTTAATTATGTATTCCCAGATGCAAAAATGGAAGAGCAGAAAAAAGCTAATGAAGTAAAGGAGGAGTTTTTAAAGTATATTGAGGAAAGAAGAGAAGCTTATAAAAAAAAAGATGGAAAAAAGAGGAAAGAGTTTAAAAAGTATTCAGATATTATAAAGTTATTAGATTTTGGACTTGAGGAAAAGATAAACTATTGTATTAATAAATATAAAGACTATATAGATGAATATGTGATAAGTAAATATATTAATATTTCTAAAGAAGAAAATAAAACTATGGTAAGTGATTTCGTCAAAAAGCGAAATCTGTTAACTCATAGTAGTTCAGTTAAATTAGAAGATAGAGATATAAAAGTTTATATAATAGTAAGAGTTTTAATATACATTATGATATTAGATAAGGCGGAAGTCGACAAGAATTTAATAAAACAAGCAGTAGTTAATATCTTGTAAAAAGATTTAGATTTTTATCTAAGTCTTTTATTTTACCTAAAATAAAAAAAGGAGGACATTAAATGTCAAAAACACTAAGAAAAATAAAGAAAATAGAGTACAGAGCCTTACCAGAAGAAACAAAAGGCTTACAAGAAAAAAGAAATGATTTACTAGAAGAAATGGAGGGACTAGTAAATAAAGCAAAGTCAGAAGTTAGAGCATTAACAGAGGAGGAAGACACACGCTTTGATGAAATAAAAAAAGAAATAGAATCTATAGATAAAACCATAGAAAAAGAAGAAGAAACAAGATCATTAGCAGATAAAAAAGTAGTTAAGAAAGAAAAGAAGAAGGAAGAGCAAAGCCAAGAGCAAATAAACAACGAAGAACTTAGAAGTATCTTCAAAGAAGAAAGAGAAGTAACACCTGCAATGAATACTGGAACTAATGAAGAAGGTGGTTATGTAATTAATACAGAATTATCAAAAGAAATTATTAAAGAGCTTAAAGATAGAAGTGATGTCTATAAATTCTTCAATGGAACAACAGTAAAAGGAAATTACAAGATTCCTAAAAAAACATCCAATGGAAAAGCTGAATGGATGGATGAAAATCCAGATAAAGATCCTTCATCATCAATTCCTAAACTAGAACTTATAGAGCTTGGTCAAAATAGACTTTATAGAGAATCAGCAATTACTAAAAGTATGGTAAATGTTGAAGAACTAGACTTACAAGGATTTATAAAAGATGATATAGCAGACAGTATGACAGATGCAGTTGAAGATGCAATATTTAATGGAGATGGTAAGAAAAAGCCTACAGGAGTTATTTCAGGAATTAAGAAAAAGAATCAAGTCACATTAACAGAAAGAAATGTATTTACCATTGATGCACTAAAGAAGGCAAAAGCAAAATTAAAACAAGCAGTAGTTAAAAAGGCTAAGTGGTTCATGAACTCAGATACTTTCTTAGAATTGGATTTATTAAAAGATAGTATGGGCAGAAGTTTAATTCAACCAGATCCCACAAGTGAAACTGGATATGTATTATTAGGCCTTCCAGTAGTTTTAACAGATGCTTTAAAGTCACCAGAAGATGCAGGAGCAAATTGTTTAATAGTCTTAGCAACACCTGCAGCTTATCACACTAATACTCAAAGTCAACTAGCTTTATATGTTTATACTGATTCAGCTTACACAAGAAAAGGCCTTATAGGATATGGTGCTGACTTGTACATGGATGGTAAGCCAAAGGATGACCAACAAGTAGCAGGAATTTATAATGTAGCAGAGAAAGCAGTATAGAATATGAAGTTTAGTGAAGTAAATATTTATGATTTAATATCATACTGTAATGCATATGATGACGAAAAAACAAAAAATGAAATGAAAATAATACTTGAAGGAGTTAAGTCTTATATAAAGTCATATACTGGACTCAATGATGAGGAAGTAGATGATATAGAAGATTTAACTCTTGTTTTATTGGCAATAAGTTCTGATATGTTTGACCATAGGGAGTTTAGCATTGAAAGTAATAATGTAAATTCTCTTTATAAATCAATTTTAGATATGCATAGTATGAATTATTTGTAGGTGATGTTATGTATGCAATAGATCCAGGAGAATTTAAACATCCAATAGAGCTGCAGCAGTTGAAAATAGTTAAGGTTAATAATATTGCTACAGAAAAGTGGGAAAGTATTTTAAAAGCAAAAGCTAAGATTATAAATGTAAGTGGTAAAGAGGTACAAACAACTAATAGTATTCAAGAAGAGTATTCTAAGAGGTTTATTATTAGATATCCAAGGGGAATTTCTTTAGATTCAGAGGATAGTAAAAAATATAGAGTCATTTACAAAGATAGGGCTTATGATATTTTTTATTTAAGTGATATACAAGATTTAAATAAGTATTTAGAAATTGTAACAAAGAGGGTAAGTTAAGATGAGTTTAGATATAAAAGGAATAAATAATCTTATTAAAAAACTTGATAACTTATCTAATATTGATACTAAATCTGTAGTTCATAGAGTTGCTGAAGATATGACTTTGAGTATACAAGATGAAGTAAAGAAGTTCTCAGATAAGTATGAATATGTAGGTCAATGCCATGTTAGATGTTATAGAAAAGGGATTTATATAGATGTTGGATTAAGTAATGATTTAGATCCTTGGGATGATTGGAAAGAGCTTTGGTATCATCAATGGGGATATAGAGATTATGGACTTAATTTTTCGGGTAGTCCTTTTATAGATGTTCATAAGATGTGGTTTGATATAGCAGTTAAAAATGCTGAAACAGAAGTTAAAAAAGAGTTAAAAGAGAAACTTAAAGAAGAGATAGATAAAAATATAAAGAAAGTATGATTTATATATGTATGAGATTATTGGCCAAGCTTTAGATAGTATTAATTTAGAGAATTTTTATATTTCTAAAGGTACTTATGAAGGGGAATGTGCTGTTTATACATATATAGAGTTTCCTTCTTATTATGCTGATAATACAAAGCAAGGAACTGAGTATAGTATTTTAGTTAACCTCTATGTATCAGCAGAGAATTTAGAAAGTACAAAAGATAAAGTAATTAAGGTATTAAATGAAGCAGGAATAAAGGGAGGTAGAGTGCAGGAAACAAGGAAAGAAAGAGATTTATATAATGTTCCTATTAGTTTTAAGGCATTTAAAAGATGATATGTTTTTTGTAATCCTCCTTATTTTGAGTTAAGTGGATATAGTAATGATTTTGGAGAAAAGGAAAAGATAAACCAAAGAATATAAAGGTTAAGTTTTTATTAACTTAATGATTATCTTAAGGTGAGAGGAATATATAAGCAGTTGATAAATTAATATATATCCAAATTTACAAATTATGTACTTTAATATATAATTTAATCATGTAATGTGGGGGTGGATTATGGATAAGAAATATTATTCTGAAAGAAATGGACATATAATTGATAAAAATATTGATTTTGATAGAATGGTTAAGTTATTTGTGAATTTATTTAATATAATGAAAAATGAATTTTATTTTTCAGAGGCTATTGGTGATTATTGTGAAAATGGTGGCGAAATAGCAGGTAAGTGGGGAAATAATATAGAGGCTTTTATTTTTTCAAAAACACATATAGAAGATTTATGGCCTATAGATGTTGAAAATTATTTGAGTAAAGATGAAGATGAAATTTTTTCAATGATAGAATTTTTGTATGATTATGTTTCAAAACCTGTAAATATTTATGAATGTGGAAATTGGTACTGTAAGGGAAAACATTGCAATGAGTACGATAAAGAAGCAGGACAAGAATATTTTAGAAGTGAAGTAAATTCTATAATTAATTTCTATGATGATGGATATTTTTTAACAAAAGAAGGAGAAGTTTATAAGGTAGCAGCATCAGGATTAGAGGAATTGGTAAATAATAAAATTTTAACATCTGATGAAAAAAATATAGATGATAGAATTAGTAGTGCAATTTCTCAATATTTCAGATTTAACTCTACTATGGCAGATAAGAAGGCTGCTATCCTCTCATTAGCAGGAGTATTAGAATATTTGCAAAAAGATGGTATAAAGCTTGAAAAAAAAGATGATAATGCTTTATTTGAAATAATGAATAAATTTGATTTAAGGCATCACCAGAAGATAATGCAGAAAGGTGAATATGAAAAAGAAGAATGGTATGAGTGGTTTTTCTATACTTTTTTGGCATCGATAAGATTCTTGCTAAGATTGCATAATAAAATATTATAATATAATAAGTTAAAGGGAGTGTCGCATTAGCAATTTAAAAAATTGCTAATGGCACTTCCTTTTTTTGATGAATATATCTATTTTAGGTTACTAAAAAACTTTAATCTAAAATTTGACGCAC
The DNA here is from genome assembly GCA_015058405.1 of Clostridium sp. Classification (GTDB taxonomy): domain Bacteria; phylum Bacillota; class Clostridia; order Clostridiales; family Clostridiaceae; genus Clostridium. The sequence continues at coordinate 29 of SVCL01000150.1, read as the reverse complement.
TTTAATAAAGGTTCGTAAAAATATATTTT
>SVCL01000149.1 GCA_015058405.1 Clostridium sp. | reverse complement strand
ATCAAGAGAAAAATATTCTTCTATATATTTTTCCCAAGCATCATTATCTAATTTTATATACATAAGTACCCTCCGAATAAAATTTATATTTTAATAAATTTTATCAAGAGGGCACTTCCAATATCTAGATACCAATTTTTTACGCTTACAATAAATCTCTTAAAATACAAAAATAAACAACCAACTTCCAAAACGAAGTTAGTTGTTTATAGTCTAATAAAATTAAAAGTAACTTTTCAGTTATATAATAAAGTATTTAATTTTACACAAACGTTCTATATCCTTCAGTCCTATTCTAAATTCAAATTAAGTTCTCTAAGCTTACTATCCACAATAACTCTCTCAAGTCTTTCTTTTTGTTCATTAATATCTATATTCTTATACTTTAATATATTCTTAGTTATATCCATAACCTTTTTTACATTTTCTATATTTTCTTCATTAACACTTTCTTCAATAGAATTTCTTATACTAACAATATTATTATATGCTTCTACTACCTGAGTATTATACTCTTCCAAGCTATAATTTTTATTGCAGTTTTCTGTTGAAACAATTACACCTAGACTTTCATTTACAAAAATCAAATCTCTTCTATTCATATATATACTTTTACTTATGTCACTTAAATCACTAATTTCTTCAATTGAAATAGGTGTAATATTTACATTATTCTTTTTTATTAAACTTGAAATAACCTTTTGTGGTCCTAAATCTATTCCAATATTTACACCTATCTCATCTAATTGTTTCATTGAATCTTCCCATAATATAGGACTAAATATTTGTTTGCTTAAATTATCAACTATTTCTGATTCTGAAGTATATGGCCTTGCAGTCACGTTCGAAATAACAGAATATCTTAATTTGTTATACTTATACTTACATAGTTCTTCACGGAACTTTTGAGCAGCATCATACATCAAAGGACTGTGAAATGCACCACTAACTTTAATATATATAGCTTTTCCTTGTTCCTTTTCAACAAACTCCTTTACTTTAGCCACCGAATCACTATACCCCGATACTACCAGTTGATTACTTGCATTATAATTTGCAATTACTACAACTTTCTCGTTCTCAGATATTTCTTTACATTTATCCGCCAAAATATTTCTATCGACATCTTTTACAGCAAGCATTATTCCTTCATTATGATTGCCAGCCTCCTGCATTAATTCTCCTCTGGACTTTACAATTTTCACTGCATCTTTAAAATTTATAGCTCCGCTGCAAGTTAATGCTGTTATTTCTCCTAAACTATGCCCTAATAAAGTAGATGGTTTTATCCCTACTTCTGACATGTATACCCTAAAAGCAGATACTCCAGTTATAAATATAGCTATTTGTGCATTTTTAGTTTGTGTTAGTTCCTTTGAGCTTCCATGTAAACATAAATTTGTTAAATCCAAACCCAATATTTCACTAGCTTCGTCAAAGGTATCTCTTGCTATTTGAAAGTTATCTAACAAATTTCTGCCCATTCCTGTATATTGAGATCCCTGCCCCGGGAATAAAAGTGCTAGATTTTTCATATAACCCCTCCTTAAATTTAATATTATTGTATGAGTTTTTTTACATTATTCTTTAAAATGAATTTTACTTAATTCATAATTATATCCACTATCATTAATTATCATATTAAACCATTCTTCTTTTTCATCTAAACTTGTATTCTTAGCATTAAGTATAGATTTTAATAAGTTTATAGCTTCTATACCTTGTTCTATTGTTTCATAACTAGATGATTCTTTTAACTTTTTTATTTTTTTATAGTTATCAATAACTTCTTCCTTATAATTATTAACTCTTAAATTTCTATTTGGTGCTGATACAGCAATCGCTAAACATTTATCCACTATAGATTGTTTTAAATTAATATTCATATTTTTATTTTCAAGTTCTTTTAGCTTTTCTCTATCTCTTTGATGATCAAACGAATATGTTTTTATATTTTTTAAATCATCATCTATTAACTTACTCAATATATTCTTAGGACCTAATTCTATTGTTTTTGTGACTCCAACTCTTTCTAAATAATTAATGATATCAATCCACCTAACTGGCTTCTTCATCTGGTTCACAAGATTTTCTACTATACTTTCTTTTCCTTCATATGGCATCCCTGTTACATTAGATATAACAGGATAAATAAAATCATTAAACTTACACCTTAATAATTCTTTTTTAAATTCATTAGCTGCTTTTTCTAATAAACTTGAATGAAAAGGCAAGCTGAAAAGTAAAGGTGTTACTGTAGCGCCTTTAGCTATCAATTTATTTTCTAACTCCTCTAATTCTTCTAATTTCCCTGCTATATTAACTTGATTATTTGAATTATAGCAACATACGCTTACACCTTTACCATGTTTGTTCATATAAAAACATTCTTCTTCTACAATCTTTGGATTTAATCCTTCCACAATAGTCATAGAACCATTTACTTCTTTATTAAATACCGTTGAAATTTCTACTCTCTTTTTCACTAATTCTATAGCATCAGAAAACTTAATTGCTCCACTACAAGTCAAAGCTGAATACTCCCCTAAACTATGTCCGATACAAAACTGAGGCCTTATTCCTATCTTCTGCATATATAATCTAAATTCTGCCACACTACTCACTAATATCGCCAAAAGACTGTTTTCCACCTTAGATAACTTACCTAAACTACCTTCAAAACATAATTTAGATAAGTCAAATTTCAATATTTCATTAGCTTCATCAAAGGTATCTTTAACTATTGAATACTGTTCATAAAACTTTTTTAACATTCCTACATATTGTGACCCTTGTCCTGGAAATAAAAATGCTATCTTATCCATATAATTTTCCTCCTCAAGTAATTAACTCTCATCAATCATCATTTTTACATAATTAGGAAATGGTTGTATTGAATTTAAATCGTGTTCGAATATAACTAAGTTTCCTCTCTTCTCTACTTCATTAAAACCAGAAAACTTATATGTAATATACATCATTCTATTACGATCAGTAGGTAAAAATTCAGCTCTTAATTTAACTCCTGCTTCTTTAGCCTTTTTCATTATATATATAAGAAGTATACTTCCAACCCCTCTAGACATTACTCTACAAGACATTAACAATAACTTTAATGTCCATATCTTTTCAGTGCATTCAACCAACGCAATGCCTATTTTTCCGTAATCCCCATATTTATCCTTAAGACCTGTTATATACAACTTGTGTTTATCAGATTTACTAAATTCATTCAACTCATCATAAGAATAAGTATATCCTGTAGTATTTAATTGATGTGTCCTTACTACAAGTTCTTCTACACGCCTAAGTTCTGCTTCATTTTTAACTTTAGAAATTTGAAATTCCATATCTAATGTTCTTAGAAATTCTTCTTTGGGTCCTGAATATTCTTCTTCAGCGTTATTTCTTTGCATATCACTTATATACATTAGTCTCCTATTCTTTGAGTCTTCTGTTATAAATTCTGGTGTTAACTCATCCATATCTAAAATCTTATCTACATCTAAAGCATTTATAATTAATACTTCTGGACACTCTACCTTTACTTCATCTAACTCAAATTGTTGGTCATCAATAAAAGCTAATGTATCTATGCCTATATTAATTTTTTTAGCTATAGTCTTTATTGAAGTAGATTTAGATGACCAATTAATTTGTGGATACAGAAAATATTTATCTAAATTTAGTTCTTTTAACTTTTCAATAGCAGCATTATATTCATTTTTACTAGCAATAGATTGTAAAATTCCTCTTTCATCCAAACTCTTAATAATATTAGTTATATTCTCTTTAATCTTAATATTTTTATCTTCCAATAATACTCCATCCCACAAGGTATTATCTAAATCCCATACTAAACATTTTATTTTCTTATTTTTCATAATAAAAATCCTCTTTTCTATAACCATTAAAAACTTCGAAAAGCATTTTTGGCTATTAATGACTCATGGATTTGAGTACTTCCCTCAATAACTTCATTTATCTTACTATCTCTATAATATCTTTCTACTGAATACCCCTTCAAGAATCCATTAGCACCATGAATTTGTACAGCATCTGAAGTTATTTTTCCTAACATTGTTGAAGCAAAATATTTTGCATTCCATGTTTCCATTATAGAATCTGGATCACCCTTATCTTTTAAGTTTCCGGCATTAAGACATAATAATCTAGCTGCTTTTACATTAACAACCATCGAAGCAATCATCTCTTGTATCAACTGATTTTCCATCAACTTTTTCCCAAATTGTTCTCTTTCCTTAGAGTATGCTAAACTTTCTTCTAAAGCAGCTTGTCCAATACCAACACAACCGCATGCTATTGAATATCTTCCATAATCTAAACAATTTAAAGCTACATGTGAGATACCAGTACCCACTCTTCCAACTATATTTTCCTTAGGTACTCTACAGTTTTCAAAAGTAAGTTCAGCTAACATACTAGCTCTAACTCCTGTAATTCCTTTTATAGGTTTTACAGAAAAACCTTCTGTCTCTTTATCTATCAAAAAAGATGTTATCTTATCTTCAACCTTAGCAAATACAAGAAACATGTCAGCAACTTGTCCCATAGTTATCCATTTTTTCTTTCCATTTAAAATATAACCATCTCCATCTTGTACAGCAGTAGTTTTTATCCCTTTAGCATTACTTCCAGCCTCTGGCTCTGTTAATGCAAATGCACCTATTATTTCTCCCTTAGCCATTCTTGGTAAAAGCTTTTCCTTCTGTTCTTTAGTTCCCCATTTACTTATAGCTATACTAACCATTCCATGTACAGTAAGTAAACTTCTCATAGAAGAACACCCTCTACCAAACTCTTCATTTAATATACCAACTGTAATCATGTCAGCTCCTATACCACCATAGTTTTTAGGAATTGTATATCCTAAGTATCCTTGATTCGCTACACAATTTATTCTCTCTTTAGAGTATTCTTCTTCTTCATCTGCTTTTTGAGCATAAGGTACAATCTCATTATCAACAAATTTCCTAAACTTTTCCCTTAACTTAGCTTTATCTTCACTTAAACTGTCAAACATCAATATCCCCTCCCTATACTTAATTATTTTTAATCTTTTTCTCAACAAAGCTAGTAATAGAATCTATACTTTTAAAATTACTCAAATCAAGATCTTCATTGTCTACAACTAATTCAAATTCCTTCTCTAAAAACATAACTAATTGCATAGAAAATAATGAATTTACAAAACCAAGTGAAAATATATCTTCATCATCCTTTAAATCATACTTTCTTAAATAACGTCCTAAAAATCCTCTAACTTTTTCTTTAATTTCCATTTCTGTTCCCCCTAATTATAATATTCATAAAATCCTTTTCCTGTTTTTCTACCTAATTGATTAGCATCTACCATCTTTCTTAGTAATGGACAACATCTAAACTTTGGATCTTTATAGCTTTCATATAATACATCTAATGAATTAACTACTGTATCTAATCCTATTAAATCGGCTGTTTCTAAAGGTCCCATTTTATGTTCATAACAATCCCTAAAAATCTCATCTACCTCTTCTGGTGATGCTACATTATCTTGTACAACAAAAGCAGCCTCATTCATTAAGAGATGTGATATTCTATTTGATACAAAACCAGGAAAATCATTAACCACTACAATCTTCTTTCCAATGCTCTTTAGTAACTCTTCTGTTTGATTTATAGTTTCTTCTGATGTATATACTCCCCTTATTACTTCTATAGTATTTTTCAATGGTACAGGATTCATAAAGTGTGTGCCTATAACCTTATCTGCACAATTAGTTAATGATGCAATTTTACTTATAGAGATACATGATGTATTAACTAAAAATAAACATCCTTCTTTACATATATCTCTTATCTTTTCATAAACACCTTTTTTCACCTCCCAATTCTCTACAACATTCTCAATAACTACATCAACATCATTTAAAGAATTATAGTCTTGAGAAAATTCTATGTTATTAATAGTTTCATCCATTCCTAATAATTCTTTATTCTTTCCAAGCAAAACTTGAAACCTAATATTTCTTGAAATATTAGCTTTTGCTTTTTCTAATGCTTCCTTTGAAATGTCTATTAAATTGACTTTAAATCCATACTGAGCAAAAGCCTGTGCAACACCTGTTCCCATAACTCCTGCACCTATTATTCCTATCTTATTCATTTTTATTTTCTCTCCTTAACTCACTCATACTATTCATAAATACTTGTTCTAAATGGTTTATTTCAAAATTAAAAGGTAAATCTATACGTATCTTTATAAATTCCTTATAATTTTGTACTGCAAAATAACTATTCAAACTATTCTCTTTTTCAGAGAAATTATCAACTTCAAGATACTTATTATATGCTCCACTATCTTCTTCATTAAAATTTCCTTGAAAGTTGAAAAATATTAATGGCTTATTATATACCCTTCTCATTAATTTCTTTAATTTTATATAACTTCCATCAACCCCTTCATACATTAACCTGAAGAAATTGATATTTTTTACATTCGAAAGTTTGATAATACCATTAATCTTTTGTTCAATATTGCAATCATTATAATTTTCATCAAATATCATTGGAATAAAATCCAAAAATTCTCCAATTGTATCATACCAAGTATTACTCATATACCTTCTTCCATAATTCACGATACTTAATGGAAGTTTTGAAGAATTAAAAATTTTCTCAAATGATATCTTAAATAATGCAAACAACTTACCCATTAAATTTTCTTGATCAAAATCTTTTTTATCTATCCTGAATTCATATGCTGTATGCTTTATTTCCATATTTTTTGTTATATCTGAAAATTCTTCAACATAATCCACATATTTTTCAAGATTAAAAGTATATATAATATCTTCAGGCTTAATCTCTTTAGGCCCTTGTTCAATCTGATTAACATATTCTTTATATAAATTATTTTTAGTGCATCTTTTTATATCTTTACCACTTCTAATATCATCATATATTTCCATAACCTTCTTAATAACAATATCCTTACTTATTGCATCAAACATGATATGTGATGCTGGCATAATCATTACATATTTCTTCATATTCAGCTTAACAAGTAACATTCTATAATGTAATTCATCTGTTATTGAATATGGCTTAAAGAATATATAATTCGAAATATATGTTAGAGCTTTTTCTTTTTCAGATATCCTATAATTTGAAATATCTATCAAAGGTAATTCTATATTTCCCACAAAATCAAATTCACGCCAAACATACCCTTTATCATTATTTATTAATATACTTCTTAATAGATTATTTTCATTAACCAAAACACCTATAGTTTTGTTCATATCATCAATATCCAAGCATCTATCTATCTCAAATATTATTCCTGAATGCTGATTATTTTCTAAGTGATATTTTTGTATAGGAGCTATATCATATTCATCTATTATATTTGCACTAGTTATCTGTTTTGAAAAATCTAACACCTTTTTTTCAACTATACTTTGAATATTATTTCTATTAAAATATCCTCTTGCCCCTATAAGTTCTTCTAATTGTGCTTCACTTAAATCTGTCGAATCTATTTTTTCACTTATAGAACAAATATAATCAGGTATAACATCCTTATTAATGTTATATTTTTTAATTGCTTGAATAATTTTTTCTTTTACATTTTCTCTTTCAATATAAAGAATAGAATATTTATTTTTCGATACATTATACACAACTAGTTCATTCGCTATATTAAAATCATCTGATATCCTTTTTTCCAATTCATCTTTAGTTGTAATAACTTTCTTTCCTATTTTATTTTTCAAATAATTTTCCAATTCAATTACAGTTTGATTTTTTAATAAATCATATATATTTAATTCATATCCTTTTTCAGCCATCATCGATATTATTTCTATTATCTTAAATGAGTTTCCGCCAATTTCAAAGAAATTATCGCCTATACTTATTTCCTCTAATTCTAGTACACTTTTCCATATAGAAACTAATAATGACTGTAATTTAGTCTTAGGTTGTATAATAACTTTTTTAGCTGAATTATTATCAATAAGTTGTAATTTATTTCTATCAACCTTCCCACTTAAATTTAATGGAAAATTATCAACCTGTATAAATGAAGATGGCACCATATATCCTGGTAGTTCTTTCAACAAATATTCCCTTAACATATTTGTTTTAATACTAACATCCGAAGTATAATATGCATCAAGAACCGTATTTCCTCTATTATCTTTTCTATCTAGAAGAACTACTGACTTTATCCCCTCATATTTTAATATTTTGCTTTCAATTTCTCCTATTTCAACTCTACATCCTCTTACCTTTACTTGTTTATCTATCCTATCTAAATATTCAATCTCTCCACTTGGCAAAAACCTTACCAAGTCTCCAGTCTTATACATATACTTTCCTTCTATAAAAGGATTTTTTACAAATAATTTTTCTGTCATCTCTCTATTATTTAAATATCCTGCTGAAATATTTACTCCAGAAATATACAGTTCACCAGGAACTCCTATAGGAAGCACCCTAAGATTTTCATCTAACACATATATATAAGTATTCCTTAAAGGATATCCAATAGTTACCTTGCTTTTTTTCTCCGACTTTGAATACTTTCTAAATGTGGCACAAACAGTACCTTCTGTTGGTCCATATGCATTAATAAAGTTTACTTTATTACGCCAGTTATCTAATATATTTTCCGTACATTTTTCTCCAGCAGATACTAACACTCTTAATCTTCCTATATTAGAGCTATTTATATTTTTTAATATAGTTGGTGATAATATAGCTAAACTAATTCTTTTATCCACTAAAAAGTTATTTATATCTTTTAAATATTTTCTTGCTTTATCTGGCAAATATAAAGTAATACCATTTAATAGAGTAGTAAAAATTTCTACAACAGATGCATCAAAACTACATGATGCAAATTGTAAAAATATATCCTCATCTTCTATTTCTAACGCCTCTTTAAATTCAGCGACAAGGTTATTTACACCAATATTTTTTATTAAAACACCTTTAGGTTTTCCTGTTGTTCCAGATGTATAAATAATATAAGCTATATCATTTGGATCTTTTGAACACCCTAGGTTTTCCTTTGGTAGTATACTAATCTCCTTTTCTATATCTTCAAAAATAATAACTTCAAAGTCATCTAATACTTCATCCTTTAAAATATCAATAATACCATCTTTTACTTCATTTATTATGTTCGACTTTGTCACCAACATTTTACTTTTGCTATCTTTAATAACATTAACAACTCTATTATTAGGATAGTTTACAGGATCTATTGGCAAATATGCAGCTCCTGCCTTTAAAATTCCTAATATGGATACTATAAACTCATATGAGGATTCCATCATAACAGCTACTATTTCACCAGTTTTAACCCCTTTACTTCTTAAATATCTAGCAAATTGATTTGCTCTGCAATTCAATTCTTTGTATTTTATTTCTCTTTCAATATTATTGGATTTCTCATCTTCAAACTTAAGTGCTATATTATTAGGCTTTAAGTCTACCATTTTCTCAAATTTTTTCGCTATTGTAATAGTATTATCAAAACTACATTCCTTTCCATTAAAGTCCACCAAAATTTTATTTTTTTCTTTTGGTGATAGAATCTCTATATCTTTTAGTAATATATTATGATCTTTTGATATAGCATTGAATATATTTATCAAACAATCTCCCATTACCTCAATAGTTTCTTCTCTAAAAATATTACTATTGTAAATAACCTTTAACTTTAATTTATCTTTATCTAAATTAAACATAAATATAACTTGTGAACTAGTTTTATATATATCCTTAATAGAATGTATATTTTCTAACAAAACTGATATATTGAATAATTTTTCTTCTCCCATCTGATTACTTATTGTCATGCTTTCTTTAAGAATAAAAAATGGTAAATTATGATATTTATCTGCTTCCATTATAGTTTTTTTGACTTGTTGTAATAAATCCTTAAAACTTTTTTTCTCATCAATACTATTTTTTAAGGCGAGATAATTGTTGGTAAAATTATTTAAATCATATTCTTTAAAAGGTGGCATACCAATCACAATGTCTTTTTTGCTAGTATATCTGTGTACTAAATAATTCACAGTCGCTGTTAATATCATGTATAATGCATACTCTGAATTATTAGCTATCTTTATCACTTCATTAGAACATTCTTTAGGTATATCAATTACCTTTTCAGAATATTTAGCTTTCTTAAATTTATTATTTTCATAATCAATGCTAAAAGAAGTAATTTCTACATCACTTGTTAACTTTGTCTTCCAATACTTTTTCTCTTCTTCTAATTCATTTCCTGAAAACATAATATTGTTAGACACCTTATTTCCTAACACTTATCCAATTCTCCTTTCTATATTAAAAATTAAACTCTATATCTTTATCTATGATATTTTTATCTTTTATCTTTAAATTTTCAAAAACTATCTCTTTTAACAATACATTCTGATTTGTTAATATTTGACTTATTATATTAATAAAATCATCTATCATAGTTTCAATAGTTGCTTTTTCAAATATATCTGACGCGTATTCTACTTTAAGCTTTAAGCCTGATTCCTCCAAAAATTCCATTGTAATATCAAACTTTGCTCCTCCAGTTTTATATTCATATGATTTAAAGCTTATATCACCCATATCAAGTTCTGGTGATGATTCATTTTGTAAGACTAATAGAGTTTCTATTAAAGGTGTTCTATTTAATTCTCTCTTAATATTCAACTTTTCTATCAAAGAATCAAATTGATAAATTTGGTTTTTATATGCATCTAAACAGCACTTTTTTACATCTTCCAATAATTCTTTAAATGTTTTATTGCCCTTTGGATAATTTCTCATAGGTAATGTATTTACAAACATTCCAAATACATTCTCTACTCCCTCACAAACTCTTCCTGATATAGGACATCCAATCACTATATCCTCTTGATTTGTATATCTATAAAGTAAAGTATTATAAACTGATAATAACACCATATATAATGTAGCTTCTGTTTTACGTGCTAATTCTTTTAAGCCTAAATATAGTTCGTCATTAATATCTCTATTAATTACATTTCCATTTGAAGTTCTTATATCTGGCCTTGGATTATCTATAGGAATATCTAAAACAGGAGCTTCTTTTTCAAATATAGATAACCAATAGTTTTCCTGCTCTTTCATTTCTTCAGTTTTAATAAATTCATTTATCCATACAGCATAATCTTTATATTCTATTGAAGGTTTCTCTATACTTCCACCTATATAGCTTTCCTTAAACTCATCTATAAAAATATCTATAGAAGTTCCATCAGTAATAATGTGATGTATATCCATAAACATCAAGTTTTTACTATCATTAACACTTAAAATACTTACCCTTATAAGAGGAGCTTTATCTAATTGAAATGGTCTAATTAACCTTTTTATTTCTTCTTCAATATATTTCCTAACATCTTCTTTTCCATCTGTATTTAATTTAATGTAATCAACCTTTAATTTTGCGTTGTCATCAATAGCTTGTACTGCTTTTCTGTTAATTACTTTAAAGTATGTTCTTAACATTTCATTGTTTTGAATTACTTTATTTAAAGCTTTCTCTATTTTTTCTACATTTAAATTACCTCTAATTTCAAACACCATTGGTATATTGTAATTTGTATTTTTATCCTTTATCCCACTAGATACAAATATTCTTTTTTGTGCTGGCGATAAAGGATAATATTCCCTTTCATCTGCCTTTAAAATTTTTATGCAATTTTTATCTTTTTGTTTTGATTCTTCAAAATATTTAGCGAAATCAAATACACTTGGATTTTCAAGTAATTCATTTATATTAAATTTAGTATTGAATCTATTATTTATTAAATTTATAATCCTAAAGGCAATTATCGAATTACCACCTACCTCATAAAAACTATTATAAATATTAATACTATCCAACCCCATTACCTTATAAAAAATATATCCAATCTCTTTTTCATATTGCGAATAATTATTATCTTCTTTTCCTCTCAATATAGATGCTACCTTAAATAAATCTACATCGTTATCGTTGCTGCTTGAATTATTAAATACCCAACATGATTCTTTTTCAAATTCATATGTTGGAAGACTAATTCTTTTATTATCGCCTTTATCATCAAACATCACATTCCATCTTATAGCTGCACCTTTAACATATACCTCACATAATTTTTTTAATATTTTACCATCATACTTATCATCTTCTATATTATTAATTATCTCTTCTGATAACTTATTTAACTCCTCTAATTCGCCTTCAGTAATTTTATTTATATTACCTTCTTTAAGTTGACCTGATCTTTCAACTATTACATCATTTTCTCCAAAATATATTTCTTCTTTGTTCCACATAGAACTATCATTATTGCTAATAAAGTTAATCTTATCTTTTAACTCTTTAAAGTTATTAACAACAAACGCTATCCTTTTTGAAAAATGTTCCCTTCCTGTATTTACAGTAAACGCTATATGTCTCAAATTACAATTCTCTTTATCTCCAAAAAACTCCTTATATTTATCTACTATCATCTTTAACGACTTTTTACTTTTAGCTGATACTGTAAATATATATGGTTGAGAATCATTACAGTCATGAACATTATTGTCATATTCTTGCAAAACCACATGACAATTTGTACCTCCCATCCCGAATGAGCTTACACCGCATATTCTAGGATGATTATCTACCTTCCATTCCTTTAACTTACTATTCACATAAACAGGTGATTCAACAAAATTTATATTTCTGTTTGGTGTCTTAAAATGTATGTTTGCAGGAATCTTCTTATTTTTTAAAGCTAATACTGCTCTTAAAACACCAGCTATTCCAGCTACATTGTCTAAATGACCTAAATTAGTTTTTACAGAACTTACTGCACAAAATTGTTTCCTATTTGTATATTTACTAAATGCTCTAGATATACCTTCAATCTCTATAGGATCTCCTAAAATTGTTCCTGTACCATGAGCTTCAATATATCCTACATCCTCAGGATTAATTCCTGCCTCATTCCAAGCTTCTTCTATCAGTTCTTCCTGAGCTTCTGGATTTGGTGCTGTTATTCCTATTGAATTTCCATCTTGATTTGATGCAATAGATTTAATTACAGAATATATATGATCATTATCCTCTACAGCCTTTTTTAAAGGTTTAAGTAAATATGCAATAACACCTTCTCCTAAGCCGGTTCCATTAGAACTATCATCAAAGGCTTTAGTTATCCCTTCTGGTGATTCTATACCCAAACTCTCATTCTTAACCAAATTAGATAAATTTACTTTAGCTCCTCCTACTAACGCCATATCACATTTGCCATTTCTTATTGATTGGCAAGCTAAGTCCATTGCGATTAGTGATCCTGAACAAGCTGTATCGACTATCATTGCCGGTCCTCTTAAGTCCAAAATATATGATATCCTACTAGCTGTCATCATAGGAACATTATTTAGTATTGATGTCCTAATGTCATCCTTATTTAACTTAGACACCATTTCTAAATACTCCACACTGTATAAACTATTGTATCCTAAATATACTCCTGTTTTGCTTTTTGCTAAACTTAATGGATTGTAACCAGCATCCTCTATAGCCTTCCAAGCAACTTGCAAAAACATTCTTTGAGCTGGATCAATAAGATTTGCTTCATTTTTTAATATACTAAAAAATTTATAATCAAACTTATCAATATCATCAATATAAGAGCACCTAAAATTCAAGATATCTTCCTTATATTTAACTACGCCTTCCATTAGTTTTTTACGTTCATCCGGGATACCTCTAACACAATTTTTCCCCTTTTCTATATTTGTCCAAAATTCATCAATTGTATCTGCCCCCGGCATCTTTATTCCTATACCTATTATTGCAACATCATCATTAAGATGACTTTCAGAGTTTTTATTTACTTTCTTATTGACTATAATCTCTTTATCCTTATTAATATAATTTGCAATCATCCTTATACTAGTTAACTTAAATAAATCTATAACTCTAAGTTTATTAGGATATATTTTATTAATCTTAACTTGTACCTTTAATAATAGAAATGAATTTCCTCCTATATCAAAGAAATTATCATCTAATCCTATATCTCCAATTTGAAGAGTATCCCTCCATATCTTTAAGATATTTCTCTGAACATCATTATCTAACTTACATTCCTGTACAGAACATTTTTCTACTTCTTGTGGTTCTGGCAACTTTCCTCTATCTACTTTTTGGTTATGAGTTAACGGAATTGAATCTATAACCATAAAATAAGTAGGAATCATGTAAGCAGGAATCTTTTCACTTAAATATTTTCTTATTTCCTTTGAATCTATAGAAGTATTTGTAGTCATATATGCACATAAATATTTTTCTTTTTTATTATTTTCTTTTGCTAATACTATAACTTCTTTTACATCTTTATAATTAGCTATTGCAGCTTCTACTTCACCTATTTCTATTCTAAATCCACGAATCTTTACCTGAAAGTCTGCTCTCCCTATATACTCCAGAACCCCTTCATTATTCCACTTAGCCAAATCCCCTGTCTTATACATTTTATCTTCCTTAAAATATGGATCTTGCAAAAATTTTTCATTAGTTAAATCTTCTCTATTCAAATATCCTCTTCCAACACTCTTTCCTGAAATATATAATTCTCCAACTACTCCTAAAGGTTGAGGATTTTTATTTTCATCTAATATATACACCCTATCATTTTTTATTGGTCTTCCTATTGGAGGTACATCAGGAATATCACTTGACTTATCTATGGTAAAGGTTGTTACAACATGTGTTTCAGCTGGGCCATAATGATTATGCAATACAATATCATTTTTCACTATATACTCTCTAAGAGCATCAGTTATAATCAATTGTTCTCCAGCCGTAATTATATTTTTTATACATGTAGGTAATAAACTCAAATATTCTTCAATTCCTAAAATAAACTTCAAATATGAAGTAGGTAAAAATACATTTTTAATATTATTTTTGCTTATAAAATCAAATAACATTTCTACATCTTGTTTATCTTCATCACTTATTATGAATAATTGACCACCAGCTAAAAGTGTAGAAAATATCTCCTGATAACATACATCAAAACTATTAGTTGTAAATTGTAATACTTTTTCATCAAACTGAATATTTGTATCTTCATACTCAAATTCTATTAAATTTAGTAAATTTCTATGTTCTATCATTACTCCTTTTGGATTTCCTGTTGTTCCAGAAGTATATATTATATATAGTAGATTTTCTCCACTAACTTCAGTATT
Organism: Clostridium sp.; assembly: GCA_015058405.1. GTDB lineage: Bacteria > Bacillota > Clostridia > Clostridiales > Clostridiaceae > Clostridium. The sequence continues at coordinate 35,277 of SVCL01000149.1, read as the reverse complement.
AATATTTTCACAACTGTTTGATAAAATATTTTTATCATTTATATCTAATATTTCACCACTATAATTTACTGTATCTTTATACATATCATTTGAAACTAAAGCTTTACTATCCTTAAGCATATATTCTATTCTACTTTTAGGTAAGTCAGGCGCTATAGGCATAAAGGCAGCCCCTGCCTTTAAAATGCCTATTATACCTATAATCATCTCAATTGAACGATTTAACATAATCCCTATTATGTCATCACACTTTATCCCTTTTGTTCTTAATTCAACCGCTAATTGATTCGCTCTACTATTTAATTCTTTATATGAAATCCTATTTTCTTCACATATAACTGCAATCTTATCCGGAGTTTCTTCTACTTGCCTTTCAAATAATTCATGTATAGTCTGAATTTTATTTTTTCTTTCTGCACATTCCATAAAAAACTTCCTTCCTAAATATAAACTATTTATTTACATCGTTAACTCCAAATAGCATAAATCTCTTTTCTTCATCACTCATAATATCAATCTCTGATATCTTTAAATTGATATCACTACTAACATTCTTTAAGATATTTATAAAATGAGTTGCCAATGTATTTATTGTTTTTTCTTTGAAAATATCAGTACAATATTCAAAACAAATATCAATTCCGTCTTCAACTTCCTTTAACTCAACGGTTATATCAAATTTTGAAGTACCATCATCAAATTTATAAAAACTAAGCTTATTTTTTCCCAACTCCAACACGTCACTCACATCTTTATCTTGAAGTATTAACATAGTATCAAACAAAGGATTTCTACTAGGATCTCTTTTAAATTTAATTTGTTCTATTATATCTTCCAATTGGAAGTTTTGATTATCATATGCATCTAATACATTTTTCTTAACTTCAAATAAAAATTCTTTGAATTTTTTATTTCCCGAAGGATAATTTCTTAATGCAAGTGTATTTGCAAACATTCCTATGATATTTTCTAACTGAACCTCTGTCCTTCCTGCTATAGGGCTTCCAACTATAATGTCTTCTTGCCCTGAATGCCTGTATAGCAATGCATTATATGCAGCTAACATAAACATATACATTGTTGTTTTTGTTTCTTTAATTGCTTCATTTATTTTTTCAGTAATATTCTCATCTAATTTAAAATATAGCTTTCCTCCACTTGAACTTTTCTCCTCTGGTCTTGGATAATCAGTAGTAATATCTAATACCGGAATCTCGCCACTAAATACTGATGTCCAATACTCCTTAGTACTTTTGTACTTTGCTTCATTAAATTCTTTATTACTCCATTCTACATAATCTTTATATTGGATTTCTAAAGGAACTAATTTTTCGCCATTATATAGCTTTACAAGCTCTCTCTCAAATATACTTAATGATGCTCCATCACAAATTATGTGATGTATATCAATAAGCATTACTTGTTCTGAATTAGCTAATGAGATAATAGCAACTCTTATTAATGGTGCTCTTGATAAATCAAAAGGCTTTATTAATTCTTTAATATTATTTGAAATAACTTCATCAATATTATTTTCCTTAAACTCATAATAATTAATCTTGAAGTCAACTGTATCTAATATCTCTTGGACTGGTTCACCATCTATCATTTTGAATGAAGTTCTTAATGTTTCATGCCTATCAATAAGTTGTTTTATTGTATCTTCTATCTTATCTTTATTAAGCTCTCCTTCAACTTTTAATATAATAGGAATATTATAATTACTACTTAACTTATCTAATTCATTTAATACAAATAGCCTTTTTTGTGCAGATGATAAAGGATAATACTCACGTTTCTCAGATTTTTGTATTAAGATACTATTCTCTTTTCCTTTATTCTTAATCGACTCAATAATCTTACAAAAATCATATATAGATGGTTGATTTAATAAACCTGAAACATCTATTTTAGAATTTAATTTTTCATTTAATATATTTATAATTCTTGTAGCGATTATTGAATTACCTCCTAAGTCATAAAAATCACTATATATATCAAGTTCACTTAATCCCATAACCTTAGCAAATGCTTCTGAAACAATTTTTTCTATACTTGAATATTCTTGACTTTCTCTGCCAGTTAACTTTATGTCATAAACTATATCCTTAGCATCTGTTAATCGTTCTGGTATATTAACCCAGAGCCTCTTTCTCTCAAAAGGATATAACGGTAATGAAATTTTTTTCTTATTTTTAACTTTTTCATAAAGAGAATTCCAATTAATCTTTGCCCCTAAAATATATAACTTGCATATCTCTTTTAAATATTCTGTATCATTTAATTCATTAGCTATCATATATTCAACTTTTTTATTTGCTATATCATTTAACTTATCCAATTGACTTTGAGTAATTTCTCCGTCCTTAGCTTTTTCTTTATTAAAAGAAATCAATTTACTATAGCCATAAAATATTTCCTTATTATTTATTTTATTAAAATTTATTCCATCCAAACTTTTTAGTTTTCCTTTTAAATCCTCAATATCATGAATTATAAATGCTAATCTGTAATTATAATGACTTCTACCAGTATCAGCAGTATAAGTTAAATTAATCGCTGATATAGCATTATCTTTATCTATCATTTCCTTATATTTTTCAATAAGGGCTTGTAACGCTTTTTCACTTCTCGCAGATACTGTAAATATAAGCTTGTTATTTTTCTCCTCTTTTTCTTCACTAAGTTTATCTTTATATTCTTGCAAAACAATATGACAATTAGTACCTCCCATTCCAAAGGAACTAACTCCACATGTTCTTAACGAACCATTGTCTTTCCAATCCTTTAATTTAGTATTTACATATACTGCTGAATTAATAAAATCAATATTTCTATTAGGAACCTTAAAATTTATACTTGGAGCAAGTTTTTTATTTTTTAATGATAATATTGCCTTCAACACTCCTGCTATCCCTGCCGCATTATCTAAATGTCCTATATTGCTTTTAACTGAACTAATTGCACAAAACTGTTTTTTATCTGTATATCTCTTAAATGCCTTATCTATACTATCTACTTCTATTGGATCTCCGATTTTAGTTCCTGTTCCATGAGCTTCAATATATGAAACTTCTTCAGGATTTATACCTGCTTTTTCCCATGCCTTAATAATAACCTTTTCTTGAGCCTCTGGATTTGGCGCTGTTATTCCAACAGAACTTCCATCTTGATTAGTGGCACATCCTTTAATTACAGCATATATATTATCATTATCTCTTATGGCATCTCCTAAAGGCTTAAGCAATAAAGCAGCCATACCTTCACCAACGGCAGTTCCATTTGAAGAATCATCAAATGTTTTTGTAATATCATTCTTTGATTCTACATCCAACTTATATTTTCTTTTAATATTAAGCAAATCTAGTTTTATTCCTCCTGCAATAGCCATATTACAAGTATTATTTTTTATAGCTTGGCAAGCTAAGTCAATTGCTATTAAGGAAGATGAACATGCAGTATCTACAACCATTGCTGGACCTCTAAAGTCTAAAATATATGATACTCTACTTGCAGTCATCATCGGCATATTGTTCATAACAGATTCAACAAAAAATTCTGGTTCTACCTTTTCTACCAAATTCATATATTCAGTACTATTCATACTGTTATAACCTACATATACACCTATATCCTTTTTTCTTAACTGCTCTTTACTATATCCTGAATCTTCTATTGCCTCATATGCTACCTCTAAAAATAACCTTTGTCCAGGATCAATTAAACTTGCCTCTTTTGGAGACATACCAAAAAATTCATTATCAAATTTATCTATCTGATCAATATATGCTCCTTTTAAATATTTAGATAACTCATCGTTATTGTTATAAACACTTATATATTTCAAATATTTATCAGCATCTTCTTTTCTTTGCTTTGGTATATCTCTTATGCAACTTTTACCTTCACTTATATTCTTCCAAAACTCATCTATTGTCTCTGACATAGGCATTTTTGCACCTATACCTATAATAGCTATATCTTCTATCGAATTTTCTCTCTTCTCTAAGACATTATTAGCATTCAAATCCCCTTCATTTATATATTCAGCTACCTTTCGTATAGTATTTAATCTATATAAATCTACTACCTTAATTTTATTAGGGAATATCTTGTCTATTTCACATTGTATTTTAACTATCTGAATAGAATTTGCTCCAATATTATAGAAATTATCGTTTACTGATATATGATCTATATTTACAACTTTACTCCATATTCCTAATAATATTTCTTCAATTTTATTGTTTACATGTTGATTCTCTTTAATATCATTTTTTATCTCTACTACTGGCAAACTTTTTCTATCTATCTTTCCATTTGGTGTTGTTGGAAACTTTTCTAATTGTATTATCTGACTTGGCACCATATATTCTGGTAAATATTCAGATAGATAATTTCTTATTTCTAATCTATCTATCTTTTCTTCTGATATTACATATGCACATAAATAATCTGAACCATCATCATATTTTCTATTAACAACTACGGATTCTAATATTTTTTCATTACCATCAAGCACCTTTTCAATTTCTTCTATTTCTACTCTATATCCTCTTACCTTAACTTGATAATCCATTCTACCTAAACACTTAATATCATTATTCGAAATATATTTTCCAATATCTCCAGTTTTATAAAGAACTAAATCTGGATTAAATGGATTCTTTATAAACTTCTCTGAAGTAAGTTTAGGATTATTTGAATATCCATAAGCTACACCATCTCCACTTATACATATTTCTCCTTCAACTCCGATAGGACATAATTTATTATTTTCATCTAATATATAAACTTGAGTATTAGATATAGGCATTCCAATAGTAACTTCTGTTTCTCCCGTAAGATTTTTAATAGTTGAAAATACTGTAGTTTCTGTTGGCCCATATAAATTAAATATACTAGTATTAGGAAGCTTATTGAGTCTATTTAATAGATTACTCGGAAATGCTTCTCCTCCTACCAATATACTCTTTAATCCCTCAAAGCAACTTAGATTTTTACTTACCTCTAACATAAGTTGAATTCTTGATGGAGTTGCTTGAATAATGTCTACTCTATTTTTAACTATAACATCTATTATTTTTTGAGGATCTTTTTGTACATCTTCATCAGCTATTACTACCTTTGCTCCACTTAATAATGGAAGTAAGCTTTCATTTACAAATATATCAAAAGAAATTGTGGTTAATAATAAAATTATTCTTTCTTCATTAATATCTATATTTTTCTTAACACCAATAATATAATTTATTATACTATTGTGCTTTATCATAACTCCTTTAGGATTTCCTGTTGATCCAGAAGTATATATAATATATGCGATTTTATTATCATAATTTATATTTTTGTTTTCTCCGCTTAATTTATCTATTTCATCATCGTCTATAACTATATACCTACAGTTATACGACATTTCTTCCATTAATGCTTTTTCTGTAAGAATAATATTAGTTTTGCTATTTTTTATAATATACTCAATCCTCTGTGATGGATACTCTATATCAATTGGAATATAAGTTGCACCAGCTTTTAATATACCCAGAATTCCTATTAGCATATTAAAATTTCTTTTTACTATTAAAGAAACTATATCTCCTGTTTTAATTCCACTTTTCATAAGCTTTGACGCAACTTTATTAGCTTTAATATTTAATTCTTTGTAAGTTAAACTTTCATTTTCTAATACTAACGCTATCTTATCAGGTGTAGATAATACTTGTTGTTCAAATAAATCATGTATTTTTAAGTTTTTATCATAATAAACTTCTGTATTGTTAATTTCATTTAAAAGTCTTGTTTCTTCTTCTTTACTTATAATACATATTTCTTTAATCCCAACATTATAATTTTCTATTATAGTACATACTACATTCCTAAAATAACCTATTAATCTATCTATAGTTTCACTCTTAAATAGTTCTGTTGAATATTCAGCTATTACAGCCAATTCTTCTTTTTTCTTTATTACTTCTATACTAAAGTCAAACTTAGAAACTTTATTTTTACAATCATATGGAACTATATCTATATCATTAAGTTTTACTTCATCAAATGTATATTCTTCCATGCTAAACATGGTATTAAATATAGGATTCGAATTTAGCTCTTTTTTTATATTCAATAAATCCACAATTTTTTCAAAAGTCAAATTTTGATTTTCATAAGCCATAGTAATATTCTTTTTCACATGTTGCAAAAATTCTTTAAAAGTTTCATTTTCATTTATAGAACTTTTAATTATGAGTGTATTTACAAACATCCCTATTGTATTTTCCAAATCAGGATGAAGCCTTCCTGAAGTTGGCACTCCAACACATATCTCTTTATAACTTGTATATTTACTAAGGAAAATATTATATGCAGCTAAAAGTACAGTATTTAATGTTGTGCCTGCATCTCTAGCTACCTCTTCTAACTTGTCCATTTTATCTTTATCTATTAATACAAAACTCTTCCTATCACCCTTATATGTATTAACAGCCTTTCTTGGATAATCCGATGGTATTTTAAAAGCTGGAACCCCATCCTTAAACACACTTTTCCACTAGTTTTTTTCCTTATCATAATTGGTATTTTTCTCTTCCTTCCATGCAACAAAATCCTTAAATTGTATAATGTCATCACTTAATTCCTCATCATTATAAAATTTAATAAAATCATTTATCATATTCATTACTGATATACCATCAGATATAATATGGTGCATATCCATTGTTAATACATATTTTTCTTCATTTAATTTTAATAACATAAATCTAACTAATGGTGCTTCTAATAAGTCAAAAGGTTGTACAAAATTGTAAATAACCTCATCTAGATCTTTTTCATCTATTTCTTTATATTCTAAATTTACTAGCACATCATCTTTTATTCCTTGTACTAATTCTCCATTAATAATATCAAAATAAGTTCTTAAAGCTTCATGTCTGTTAACAACGTTGTTTAAAGCTAAACTTATTTTATCCCTATCTACTCTACCATTCATAAGTAAAGCAACTGGTATATTATATGCTTTAGATTTAGAATCTATCTTCCATAATATATACATTCCTTCTTGTGATGATGTTACAGGATAAAACTGTTTTTTATCTGCCTTTGGTATAGAATTATATTCCTTTCCATCTTTGCCTTTTATATATTTAGCCATTGACTTTATATTCTTTATCTCAAAAACCTTACTTAAATTGATATTAACTCCAAATTTCTTTGCTATCTTATTCATAAGATTTGATGCCTTTAACGAATCGCCACCCATTCTAAAAAAGTCATCATGAACGCTTATGGTTTCTACATCCAAAACTTCTTTCCATATATCTATCAATTCAGATTCTAATTCATCATTTACTTCTTCAATAAAATTTAGAATATTATAATTGTTAACCTTAGGCAAATTATATATGTTTATTTCTTTAGATACTTTAACAAAATATTTAGGAATCATATTAGGTGAATACTTTAATCTTAAATGTTCAATTATATCATTAGACTTAGTCAATTCATAATTAGGCTCTACGTATGCAACTAGTTCTCCTATATCTTCATCGAAAATCACTACGCAATTTTTTATAGTATCAATTTTCTTTATATATTTCTCCATTTCGTTTAAGTTCACATATCTACCTTGTATCAGAATAAATTTATCATACTCAGCTAATACTTCCAATTTTCCACTTTCATTATACTTAGCTACTTTATGAGTATCTCTTAATGAAGAAGTTTCCTTATCTTTTACATATAGCCTTCCTACTACTTGTTTAGGCACTAATCTTTTATTGGAATCTAATAAATAATACTTTTCTTCAACTCCATCTTTATTTAATATTCCTGACGAATTTATTAAAAAATTTCTTTCTTCTTCTTCAATAATTTCTAAATCATCTATAGCTATAGAATCATCTTTAATAATATTTTTTAGTATACTTATGAAATACTTTCCCCAAGTATTAATAGTTTTTTTTGTAAAAAGCTGTTTATTATAATCAAAACTAAAATTTAATTTTCTATCTATTTCTATAGCATTTAACATAAAATCATATTTTACATATTTAATTTCCGGAATTATAATTTTAGTTTGTAAATTATGAAACTCATAGTTAGATATTTGATGATCCATATTAAACATTACATTTATATTTAATTTATGAATATCCTTAGAATACTCTGTTAAAACATCTGGAGTAATCAAATTAATATCATCTGAAATTCTAATTTCATCTTTTGTTTCTTCTATAGATTTGTATACTGTATCGAACTCCCCAACATTACTGCAAATAGGTATTATATTAATACAATTTCCTACTAAACTCTCCGCTTCTATATCTGTTTGTCCTGATTTAGGAATACCAATCACTACTTCTGGTTGTTTAGTTAATTTATATATTAGAATTTTAAATGCTGTTAATAGAATAGTGTATAAACTACTTTTTTTCTTTATACTAAATTTTCTTAATTGCCTTGTCATATTTTCATCTATTATTAAGTTTATTCTATCACCTAAGTTTCCAATATCATTATCTGTAAAATAATTCCTCGTTGGTAAATCTATTTTATCCGCAACATATTTCAACTTATTTTTCCAGTAACGTATATATTTATCTATATTATTTGGATTCATTCTTTTAACTTGCCACTCACAATATTCTCTAAATTGTGTTGGAGAAGCTAAGTTAACAGCCTCTTGTTTACAATAAGAATTATATAAAACTTTTAATTCATAACATATTGTATATAACGATACTCCATCACAAATAATATGATGTACATTAATCCCTAGTAGAAATTGTGTATCATTTCTTTTTAAAAGATTAAATCTATATAATGGTCCATTATATAAATCAAATCTATCTTCATTATGACTGGCTATCCACATTTCTAAGTCTACATTTCTTTTTTCAATATATAAGTTAAATTTCAAATCTTCATTTATTATTTGATATTTTCCATCCTTACTTATTGTTGTTCTAAGTGCTTCATGTCTTTTTACTATTTCTCTTAGAGATCTTTCTAATATATCTAAATTTAAGTCTCCATTTAGTTCTAAAATTATAGATTCATTAAATGCATTTTGATTATTTCCTTGTATTTTAGAAGATATATAAATTTTTTCTTGTTCCTTTGTCACCTCTATCATATATAGCTCCTCCTTTTATTTCTATCATTAACTTTATTATTTAATGTAGTATTAAAGTAGCCTGCTTCCCTCATTTCTTCTACGCTTTCTTTAACTGATTTAATTATTTTCTCTATATCTTCACTTGTATGTTCTGTTGATATGAAACAGTTTCTACCTTCCCATACATATATGCCTTTATTAAGTAAATGATAGAATAACACTTCAAAGTCTCCATTAAATACAAATCTGAACAATGAACCAAATCTTACAATTTTAATTGGTATATTATTATTATTAAAATATTCATTTAATGTTTCTTCAATTAATTTAGTATTTCCATTTACCTTACTATAAATAGAATCTCCATTTTCTTTAATATAGTCTATAACAGCTTTTGCAGCTGCCATTGCTAACGGATGATGGCAAAAAGTTCCTGCAACGAATGTTCTTTTATCTTCATCTGCTGGATATGAATCATCTCCATATTGCCACATTCCTCCGTCTATACAATCCATATATTTAGCTTTTCCTGCTACAACACCTATTGGCATTCCACCTCCAATTACCTTTCCGTAAGTAACTATATCAGCTTTAACTCCAAAATGTTCTTGAGCTCCACCTTTACATATACGGAATCCTGTAACTATCTCATCAAAAATAAGCGCTACATCTGAGCCTTCTGTTACCTCACGTAATTGATGTAAAAATTCCTTAGGTTGAAGATCTGGACGTCTACTTTGAACAGTTTCTACTATTACAGCAGCTAACTCATCTGCATTTTCTTTAATAATCTCTAATGACTTTGGATCATTATAATTTAGTAAAATTATATCTTGTACTGCATGTTTAAGTATTCCAGAAGCTAAAGGTACTGCTAAATTTTCACTTGAATTCACATCTGGTATTCCCAATACTCCATCATAAGTACCATGATATGAACCAAGGAATATAGCGACCTTTGATTTATTACTAGCAGCACGAGCAATTCTAAGTGCTACCATTACTGCTTCTGTACCTGAATTATAAAATGCTACTCTTTCAACACCTGTAAGATCACTTATTCCTTGGGCAACTTCTCCTGCTAACCTTCCCATAGGCCCTATAGGCATTCCATTTTTCAACTCTTCTTGTAATGCCTTATTCACAAAACTAGGATTATGTCCAAATAAGTTAACACCAAATCCCATTGTTAAATCTACATATTCATTTCCATCAATATCCCACAACTTTGAACCTTGACCTCGTTGAGCTATAATTTGGTACACCATTTCTTTCATATCAGGCCTAAATCCAGCTATATTTCTATTATTACTGTAAACATGTCTATACTTTTGTGTCTTTTCCTTAGTTAATTTAGTTTTTCTTGTGTATTCATTAATTAAATTATTTAAATGTTCTACCTTCCTTATATCTTTCTCTTCTTTCACTTTTAAATCCAAGTGTTTATATGGAACATAGAAATCTACTTTTTTATTTTCTTTTACAACTTTACGCTCGCTTTTGTCTACTACCTTAGTATCTTTATCTACAATACTTGTCTCAATATTTTTCAAACCTACTATATCATTAGGTTCTACAGTCAAATTATAATTGCTTGCTAAATCTAATTGCTTTTCCATTAATGCTGATATAGTATCCAATTGCTTATTAATTATACTTCTTATTAAGTTAGAATCTTTTTCATTAACATTTTTTACACTTTTCATAGTTTTTATTTCAGATACTGGCTTTTCCTCATTATTTTCCTTAATCAACTTTTTAGGCTCGATATCTTTTGTTAAATTATCAATCTTCTTTCCCTCTTCTTGATTAACCTTATTCTCTAAAGATAAAGTATTAAGGAATTCAGATATTGAATCAATATCTGTTAAAGTATCAAAAAACTTTACTAATGGAATATCTACATTAAACTTATTCTTAATAGCATTCCTTAGTTGATTAAGCGTCATAGAATCTAAGCCTAGCTCTATCAAATTATCATACACATTAATATCAGATTCAGTCATACCTGTAACCTTAATTAATGAATCCTTAAGAAATTCTTCTATTTCATTTTTAACTACTTGATTATTATTTGTATAATTTTCATTACTCATATCTTTAATACCGCTTCTTTCCTTTTTATATTCTGCCTTATAAATATCTAATTTAGGCCAAAATCTTTTATTATCAAATGCATATGTTGGTAGAGATACTTTCTTTATTTCTCTATTAATATACATAGAATTCCAATTAACTTTAGCTCCTTTAACATAATTCATACACAACATATATAATTGATCATATGAAATTTTATTTTCTGTATTAAGTTTTAAAAGTATTTCTTCACATTCCTCGTTTAGTTTATTAATCTGTTTATTTTTCAGTTTGTTATTAAGATTAGCACTATTATTTTCATAATAAATTCCTTGAGATTTGTTAGTCTCAAAAGAAAATTCATTTAATTTTTCACATAACTCATCTAAATCTTTTATTAAAAATACTGCTCTACAATCATAGTTCTCTCTTCCTATATTTGATGTGTAGCAGACATCTGCAATATTCAGATCTTTATTTCTTCCAAAGAATACTTTATATTTATTTATAATTTCACTTAAAGATTTTTCACTCTTTGCTGATACTGTGAATACTTCAATTTTGTCTTTTACACTACTACCTTCGCCATAATTTTCTTTAGGCTCTTCTAAAACAATATGACAATTTGTCCCACTAAATCCAAAAGCACTGACTCCTGCTATTCTTGTGCCATTTTTTTTCTCCCACTCTCTCTTTTTTAAACTAACAAAAAATGGTGAATCGCAAAATTCTATATTTTCATTTGGTTCAGTAAAATTAGCAGTTGGAGGAATAACCTTTTTCTTCAAAGCCAATGAAACTTTTATTATACTAGCTAGTCCTGATGCCTCATAAAGATGAGATATATTAGGCTTCACAGATCCTATTGCACAAAACTGCTTTTTATTTGTATACTTTTCAAAGGCATTTGTAAGCGCTTTTATTTCAATTGGATCTCCTATTTTAGTTCCTGTTCCATGTGCTTCTATATATTGGACTTCACTTGGATTTATACCTGCCTTCTTCCAAGCATTTACTATTACATCTGTTTGTGCAACTGGATTAGGGGCAGATATCCCCATGGAATTTCCATCTTGGTTAATAGCACTGCCTTTAATAACTGAATATATATTATCTCTATCAGCAATTGCTTTACTTAGAGGCTTAACAAATATTGCTTCAACACCCTCCCCTTCTCCAGTTCCATCAGCTTTATTATCAAATGTTCTAGCCCTAAAATCCTTTGATTCTGTTCCAACAAGCTTATTATTATTTATAACTGGTGCAATCTTTAACTTTATTCCTCCTACTAAAGCTTGTTCACAATCTCCATTTCTTATTCCCTGACATGCCATATGAATTGCTATTAATGATGATGAACATGCTGTATCAACTAAAATACAAGGTCCTCTAAAGTCCATGAAATGAGCTAATCGTCCACCCGCAACTGAAGTTAATGCTCCTGTTGCTGTAAATTCATTACTAGATTCATCTAATATTTCATTGTATTTATATCCTTCCAAATCACCTATATAACCTATATAAATTCCTGTTCTGCTACCCTTCAATTTAGAAAAATCACATCCTGCATCTTCCATAGCCTCCCAAGCCGTTTCTAAAAACATTCTTTGACTTGGACTCATTGCTATTGCTTCTTTAGGAATTACCTTAAAAAACTTATTGTCAAACTTATCAATTTCGTCTAAATATCCACCTTGTTCATATTTTAAATTTTCTATATTTACTCCCTTGCAACTTAAATATTCATCAATATCTTTTTTTCTATCTTGTGGAAAATCTCTTACGCAATCAATTTTATTGACTATATTATTCCAATATTCTTCTAAATTATTTGACATTGGCAATTTACATGCCATTCCTACAATCGCCATTGGTTCTTCTTTCATATCGCTTTTTTCTTCTTGTACCGTATCAATTTTTCCACCTTTTATATAATTCGCTAACTTTACTATAGTAGGATAAGTAAAGAAATCTGTAACATCTATATTGACTGGATATAATATATTTATTTTCTCCTTTATTTGACTTAAAATTAATGAATTTACCCCTATTTCAAATAAACTATCTTCTTCGGATACCTTATCTACACCTAAAGTATCTTTTACTATTCCAATTAAACTTTTAATAATATTGTATATACTATCATTAGCTTTTTTTTTGCTTTCTTTATTCATAGCCTTTTGATCTAATAAACTATTTAATATATCTTGATATGCTCCCTCTTCGTAAAGTTGCTTTAGTTTAAATCTTTGTACCTTTCCACTTTCAGTCTTTGGTACATCTTTAACTGGTATGATATATTTTACTTTTAGTCCTAAGTTAAAATTTAAATATTTTTTTATTTTTATACACATATCTTTAAACTTATCTAAAGATTCATCATATATTACAAAAATAACCAAACTATCAGAGCTAGTAACTGAATCTTTTGTTCCACAAACAGTAAATGAATATGAACTCATTCCTTCTATTTCACTTATAATTCTTTCAATATCATATGAATAATAATTTTGTCCATTAACTATAATCACATCTTTAGCTCTTCCAGTTATAAACAATTTTTTATTACTTAAAAACCCTAAATCAAATGTATTTAACCATCCATCTTGATCGATAGCCTCTTCTGTAAGTTTATTATTATTGTAGTATCCCTTGGTTACACTTTCCCCTTTTATTTTTATAAAACCTATAACTTCTTCTTCTAGAGCAACTCCGTTCTCATCAGTAATCTTTATATAATTATCCTTTAAGATTTCTCCTACATTGACAATACCTATAGAATTAACATTATTTTCATCTTCAATATATTTGATTTTTTCTCCTGTTTTTAAAAATCGTCTATCTACAAAATTAGACTGTAACCCTGCATTTGTCTCACATACTGTAGCTACCACTGTACATTCCGCCAATCCATACCCAGTTGTCATAGACTTTCTATCTAGATTATACTTTTCCATTTCGTTTAGAAACTCATTACATACTTTTTCTGATATTGGTTCTGCCCCATTATAAATAACTCTAACTGCTGATAAATCCCAATCTTTATCAGCCTTGCCTTGCAAAAATGACATTAAGTGTTTATACCCAAAGTTAGGCGACTGTAATATTGTTGCTTTATACTTAGATGCTATATGCATCCATAAAAGAGGATTTTTTATAAAATCACTTGTTTCAATATTATACTGATTCATATTATTAATAATAGGCATAATATGACATAATATTAATCCCATATCATGTGTTAATGGTAACCATGTTAATACTGAATCATTCTCAGTAAGGTTATTTCTAATTGTTACCGAATTCACATTAGATATTAAATTATGATGTGTTAACATTACTCCTTTAGGTATTCCTGTAGATCCAGAAGAAAATTGAATAACTGCTACATCATCTTCTTTAGAATCATAAATATTACACATATCATTGTTTTCATATAAATCTTTTACATCAATAAAATTTTTATTTATTTTTTCGTAATCTGTTTGTAAATTATTTTTTATAGCAAAATTTTTATAAACATCTAATAATATTTTATTTCCTACTATCTTCATATCATTTATGGAGTTGACTATATTAAATAGTTTTACACATTGTTCATCATTATTGGGTACCGAAATTGGAACAGATACCATTCCCCCTAATATACATGTCCAAAATATCGATATAAACTTTTCATTATCATCAACTTGAAATATTATCTTATCTTTAGGTTTTATTCCTAACCTTTGCATATTACCTAACATTGTTAAAGAGTTTTTATACAATTGCTTATATGAAATAAATTTTTCATTATCTTTTGATTTTATAAATCTAATTCCCTTTAATTTTTCTATGGATACCCTTTTTATTGTTTGAAGTAAATTTTTATCATTAAACATAACTTCTCCTTTCTATCGTCTAAAACTTAATTTCACGCAATAAATTCAACCATATTTTTGTTTATATAATACTATTTTACATTTTTTAATTATTTTTTCAACTAAACTCGTCCTATTTTTTGTTTTATTTTTCTTTTTTTAACTTTAATGGTTTAAAATGTAATATAAATACATGTTGACACGCACTTATTTTTAGTATATATTGGAAATTGAACCAAAGTTCAATTTTTTTTTATATCATATTAATAAGGAGGTTTTTATTATGGAAAATAAAAAAAATAATTCTATTGCTTTTATTGGACTTTTAATAACAGGATTTATGGCATCATTAGATTCATCCGTAGTTGCGCTTGCTCTTCCTTCTATTGAGAATTATTTTTCTGTTTCTTTAAATTCTGTAGTATGGATTACAACAATATTTTCATTATTTAACGCAAGCTTCTTGGTAACAGTTTCAAAGATTGGAGATCAATTTGGTAGGAAGAAAATATTATTAATATCTATAGCTTTATTTATAATATCTTCTATCGTCTGTGGAAGTGCATATTCTATTCCAGTAATTATTGTCGGAAGAGCTTTACAAGGAATTGGTGCTGCTGCACTTATGACTATAACTATTCCAATAGCTTTTACTCTTTTTTCAAAAGAAAAGCTTGGCTACATTGCAGGAATATGGGGAGCTGTTTCTTCAATAGCTGTTGCAATTGGCCCTGCACTTGGTGGATTCATTACTCAATATGCTAGTTGGAGATATATATTTTATATAAATGTACCTATTTCAATTGTAGCTTCAATTCTTATAGTAAAATATGTGGATGAAAGTTATGATACAACTTCTACTAAAAAAGTGGATTTTTTAGGAATTATATTTTTAACAATTTTTCTTTTCACTTTAACATTTTCTCTATTAAAGGGAAGTGATTATGGTTTCAATTCTTCAACAATAATTTCGTTATTAATAGTTTCAATTTTATCTTTCATAATTTTACTTTTAATTGAAAGACGTAACACTAATGCTATTTTTGATCTTTCACTTTTCAAAATAAGAAATTTTACTCTTTCTTCTTTTGCTTTTGCTTTTCAAGGTATAATATCTGCAATATCATTTACATTAATTAATTTTTATATTTCTTCTATATTAAAATATAGTTCATCTGAAAGTGGTGTTGTTATTTCATTAGTTGCTATTGGTTGTATTATTTCTTCTTTTATCGCTGGTAAACTATCTATCAAATTCAAATCTTCTACTTTATCTGTCATTGGATACATTATAGGTATAATATCTATCTTTTTATTATCAACAATGAATCCTTCTACAAGTAAGACACTACTTATGATTTACTTGTTTATAAATGGTGTTTCTATTGGTTTTATAGGTGGCCAATTAATTGCATGCGCTTTAAATAACGTTCCAGGAGCTAAAAATGGTGTTGCATCAGGAATAAATAGAATGATTGGAATGATTGGTACATTAATAGCTACTGTTGTTTTAACTGCTAAGCTTACTAGTAATTTAAGTACTCTCGGCAACTCATCCGAAGCATATACAAATACCTTTAGTTTTGCAGCCATCATTCTTATACCAGGCTTAATATTAACTTTATTTATTAAAGATAAAAAAGCCCCTAAAGAAGAAAGTTTGGAAGAGAAATCAACTGTTAATGAATAGTAAATAAAAATAATTCTCTTTTTTAGAAACTAAAAAAGAGGATAAATAGAAGAGCTGCCGCATTAACGGTTGAATATCGTTAGCGACAAGCTCTATTTTCTTATTTTAAATATAAATTTCATATCTTATTTAAACTCCACAACCGAATCTCCTGCTTGTATAATTCTATTAATCCTAAGAATAAATTCTTCTAGATATAATATTAATATCTATATTAGAGGAAAAACATGAGTAAAATAACATTTGATAAAAGAACTATTGAATTACTTAAGCAAAATCCATATGTTGTTAAAGTTAGTGAAAAGTCTATAACTTACTCTGACGAGTTTAAGCGATTTTTTATAGATGAATATTAAAAAAGAAAGCTTCCTAGAACAATTTTTGAAGAAGCTGGGTTTGATATTAAAATACTTGGTGTTAAACGCTACGAACAAGCGGCAGCTAGATGGTTAAAAGTTTAGAATCATGATGGAATTATCGGCTTACGTAATACATACAAGGAAAGAAAATTCAGGAAGACACGTTGATAAAGAGCATTCCAAAGATGATATTATTTCAAAGCAAGAAGCTAGAATTAAATTATTAGAAGAGCAGGTAGAAATGTTTAAAAAATCAGACGTGACAGAAAGGAGGCTGGTAAACAGCTGCATAAATCTAAAAAGTAAAGTATTATTAACAGACATTACTTATATACCATATGGTAATAATAATATGGCTTATTTATCTACCATCAAAGATGGTAGTAGCAACGACATCTTATCTTATCATATTTCAGATTCCTTAAAAATAGATATTGTAACAGTTACTATAGATAAGCTAATGACTCAACATAAGGATGATCTTCATAAAGATGCATTTGTTCATTCTGATCAAGAATCTTTTTTTGGCCATATAAAAGATGAAGTTAATTTTAAAACATATAAAACTCTCAAAGAAGTTACTGATGCAGTTGATGATTATATAGATTACTACAATAATTATAGGTACCAATGGAATTTAAAAAAGATGACTCCTAAACAATTTAGAAATCATCTTTTATTAGCTTCTTAGTCCCTTTTTTTATTGTGTCCTTGACAGATGGTTCACTTTAGTGAGTCCACCTTTTTTATATTCAAAAATAAATATTATTTAATAATTTACTATATTATTTACTATATCTAATAGTAAATTTATTGCTTCCTCTTGCTTCTTCTTATCTGATATTCTTGCTATTTCAACACAATTTGCTGTTATTGTTGTTGCTATAATATTACTTTTCATACACGAAATTTCTAAAGAGACATTTTCATTGACCTTCTTTATGTAGTCCATTAATAAATTCTTAGACATCTCTTTATTAGCCAAAAATACTTCTCCAATTTTAGGATACTGCTTTTTTACTATTTCTATATCTTGATATATATACTGCATTTCTGCTACAGACTCTATCCCTTGATTTATAAACCTTCTTAAAATTTCTTCCTTATTCTTTTGCTTGAAAGCCTCACCTAATACCTTTTTAAGATTACTATAATTTTTCTCTAATGTTCTATTTAATATCACACAAAAAATATCACTTTTATCATTAAAATAATTATAAAATAACCCTGTCGATACTCCAGCCTCTTGTGCTATTTCTTTTGAATTTGTATTATAAAATCCATTCTCTAAAAAAAGCTTAAATGCACTCTTTATTAGTCTCTCCTTATTCTCTACTGCTCTCTTTTGTTTAGGATCCTTAACTACTGTTCCCATATATTAATCATCCCCTTACTTAATACAGATTGCTCTTATATTTAAAGTACAACATATATTATTATAACATTATAATAGTAATAATAAATAGTCATTAAAGTTATCACAAAAAATAGAATTGTAAACAAAAAAACTACAGCATACACTTTACACTGTACGCTGTAGGTCTTTCCTTTAAATTAACATTTTATCTAATAACATTAATTAGTTATTTATTAGTTTATCTTCACCGTTCCAACTATATAACTTACGAATTTCTTCTCCAATAACTTCTGATGGATGTTCTGCTGCTTTTCTTCTCATAGCTCTAAAGTGTGCTTGACCACCAGCAGCTGACATATCTAATAAGAAATCTTTTGCAAAAGTACCATCTTGAATATCAGAAAGTATCTTCTTCATTGTCTTCTTAGTTTCTTCAGTTATAAGTTTTGGTCCTGTTATATAGTCACCATATTCAGCAGTATTTGAAATAGAATATCTCATTCCTGCGAATCCTGATTGATATATTAAATCAACTATTAATTTCATTTCATGAATACATTCAAAATAAGCATTTCTTGGATCATATCCTGCTTCTACTAATGTTTCAAATCCTGCTTGCATTAATGCACAAACACCACCACAAAGTACTGCTTGTTCACCGAATAAGTCAGTTTCTGTTTCTGTTCTAAATGTAGTTTCTAGAACACCAGCTCTTGCTCCACCAATTCCTAAAGAATAAGCTAATGCTAAATCTTGAGCATTTCCTGTTGCATCTTGTTCTACTGCTATAAGACATGGAACACCTTTTCCTGCTTGGTATTCACTTCTAACTGTATGTCCTGGTCCCTTAGGTGCGATCATTGTTACATCAACATCTGCAGGTGGTATAATTTGACCGAAGTGAATTGCAAATCCGTGAGCAAACATTAACATGTTTCCTGCTTCTAGATTTGGTGCAATATCTTTCTTATACATAGCTGCTTGCTTTTCATCATTAATAAGTATCATTATTATGTCAGCTCTCTTAGCTGCTTCTGCTGCAGTATATACTTTAAATCCTTGTTGTTCTGCTCTCTTCCAAGACTTACTACCTTCATATAAACCAATAATTACATCACATCCAGAATCCTTTAAGTTTAATGCATGTGCATGACCTTGGCTACCGTAACCTATAATAGCTATAGTCTTTCCTTGTAAGTAAGAAAGATTACAGTCTTCTTGATAAAATATTTTTGCATTTGCCATTAATAAAACCTCCTAATGCTGCGTATAAATTTTTAATGGAATACTCCCCACATTCCATTAATTTATTAACGCCTTTTATTTACTGCTTTGCCTTTATTTATAAGAATACACCATTTTACATTTTTATTCAAGTAATATGATTAATTTAATTTTTTTTAGTTTTTGCATGCACTTTATTAATAAATTTATTTTTTCATTAATATATTATTACTCTTTTTTGCATACTTATTAAAAAACAATTTTTATTATTTTCTTAAATTTATATATTCTTTTTGCTAGCTCTTTGCCAATTTACTAATCCAAATACACTATTTAATAAGTATATAATCCACATTAATAATGTAGCTAAATCTCCACTTCCTTCACACAAAGATATTACCCACATTAATATAGATACCCCATTAATTATTACCCATAAGTGCCATTGTTCTACATATTGCTTTACCATAAGTATCATAGCTATAACAGATAAAACTGTTGAAGTAGCATCAATTATTGGAATATTACCACCTAAAATTTTAAGAACAGCTGAATATACTCCTATAGATAAGGCACTAATAATAGTTAATAATATTCTTTGTTTATTAGTCATTAATCTAGATTCCACTTCATTTTTTTCACTTTTTTCTTTAGCTTTATTCCACATGTAAATTCCAACAAACTGCATTGGTAAATAATAAAAAGCATTCAACATAAAGTCTCCATATAACTTTGATTGAAACGCTATATATGCATAAGTTGATACTCCTATAATGCCAAAATAATAATTTGATATCATTTGCTTTGAGACTAATATAACATTAATAACACCAGCTATAGCAGATATTATAGATAAAATACTATCTCCCCAATATATACTTAATGCTAAAATAGTAAAATTAGATAAAAAAAGCCATATAAAATCCAACTTACTCCATCCTTTAAAATAACTCATAGTCTATAGCCTCCCCCAGCTTTAATTTTTACTTATTTCTATATTGTGTTAAAATATTCCAAGGATAATTTTAAATTAACAACAATATATATGTCAATTTTGTAGGAGGAAACCTTATGAATATATCTTTAAAAATTAATGAAGCCTTTGATTATTTAAGAAATAAAACAAAATATAAACCTACAATAGGAATAGTTCTCGGAACTGGACTTGGAGAATTAGCTAATGAGGTAAAAGAAGCTGAATATTATGATTTTAAAGATATCCCCAACTTTATAACTCCAACTGTTGAAGGACATGAAGGCAAATTAGTAATAGGTAAACTAAAAAAGAAAGATGTTGTTATAATGCAAGGAAGGCTCCATTATTATGAAGGAAATGCTATGAATAAAATAACTCTTCCTATAAGAGTTATGAAACTTCTAGGAGTAAAAACTTTAATTCTCACTAATTGTGCTGGACAAACAACTCCTACTATAGTTCCTGGAGATATAGTTTTATTAAAAGATCATATTAATTTATCAGGCAACAATCCTTTAATAGGAAAAAACCTTAATGAATTTGGACCTAGATTTCCAGACATGAGCAATGCATATGATAAAGATTTAAGAAAGAAAATCAAAACAATTGCTGACTCATTAAATATAAATTTAAAAGAAGGAGTATATGCTATGTTTTCTGGGCCAAATTATGAAAGTATAGCAGAAACTAAAATGGCTGGTATATTAGGAGCTGATGTAGTAGGAATGTCTACTCTTCCAGAAGTTATAGTAGCTAACCATTGTGGCATGAAAGTTGCTGCATTTTCTACTATAGTATCTATGGCAGCTGCATTTTCTGATGAAGAATTAAGTCATGAAGATATACTAAATTCTTTCAATGACATTTTAAAAAAGTGTATTTTAATTATTAAGCATCTAGTTGAAGATTTATAAAAGGTATTAGGAGAATTCTTTATAACTCTCCTAATACCTTTATTCAAATACTACTTCTTCAAATTCCCCTATAACTTCAAAGCACATCTTATTATATAGATTTAATGCACTTTTATTATTTTGTAATACATTTAATACTATTTCTTTATTCATAGGAAGACATCGATTTATATGCACCAATATCTAAATGACAATATAGGTTATCTGGTAAAAATTCATTAATACTTTTTAGTAATTCATTTTGATACTTATTTTTTTCTCCATAAGATGTAGCTACTAAAATAGGACTTCCATACATGATACAATATATCCCTGTAGCTTTTAATTCTCCTTCATCATACATCCCATAAAACTGATTATATTCCCAGAAATCATCTATATCCCAAAACATTTTACCATATTTTTAACAAAATTATATCAGTTTTTCAATCCTTTCACCTATTATTAAAAGGATTTTTAAACCCATTTTGTGATATATATAAGCCAACAAGTATTAATACTCCTCCTATAATAACAACTTTAGTTAATGGTTCATCTAAAACAATAACTGATGTTGTTGCTGTAATAAGTGGGACCATATAAATATAATTATTAGCTGTAACTGGTCCTAAAATTCTCATACATTTATTCCATATAACAAAGCATAAAGAAGATGCTATTACACTTAAAAATGCTAAATTCCAAAAGTTCTTTGGAATAAATATAGATTCAAAAGAGAATTGAACATCTGATATAAGTATTAATGGAAGTAAGGTTATAATTCCGTAGAAAAACATTTTTCTTGTTACATATATGTAATTATACTTATCCCCTATCTTAGCTAAAATTATAGAATATACTGCCCATACTACTGCTGCAATAATTGCTAAAAAGTCTCCTAATGGATTTAATTTCAATATAAAGTTACCATTAAACACAACTAAAAATATCCCTATAATAGCTAGTACAAATCCATATATTAATTTTTTATCTACAGATTTTTCTTTAAAGGCAAATTTATTAAATATTGCTGTTAATATAGGTGCTGTTGTAATAAGAAGTCCTACATTAGAAGCTAAAGTATAATTTAATGATATATTTTCAAAAGCATAATATATAGTAAGTCCTGTAAGTCCTGCTAATGCAAAAAGAATTTCATCTTTTAAAACTATCTTTTTAAACTTAGGATGAATTATTAAAAGAATAATATATGCAATTATAAATCTATATAGTAATATTTCTAACGGAGTAAAATCTTCTAAAAGTACTTTTGTTGATATATATGTTATTCCCCAAATAAACATAGTTACTAAAGCTAGTATATGTCCTAATATCCTTGTATTTTTCATTTAAACGCCCCTTTTTCCTTTTTTATGCTATTCTATCATATAAACCCTTATCCTACTAATACCTAGATGCAATTTTAAATCCTATATATAATAGAACTTAGAGATACAAAAACAATCAAAGCTATTTTAGGAAAGCTAATGTTTTTCAATATAATTTTAGAAGTGGCAACAATCAGAAATGGATATTTAAAAAAGTTTTAAAAAAGAACTTTGATGTTATTGATTATCAAAGTTCTTTTTACATGTTTTATAATATAAAAAACTCAGTATTTTTTATTTAATTAAAATCAAAATTATATATCCCCTCTTTTTTAGAATTAACTACACATCTGCATAAAAAAGCTAGATTTTTTAAACTCTTATTTGAAAGAAATAATTCTTTTGCATACTTTAATGCATTTTTACCAGAAGAATTAATAAATGCTAATGTATAATATTTTTCTTCAATACGTTTATCTATAATATCTAAACACATTTTTTTATTTTTTATATTACTAGAATTACATACAAGTTTCTTTAAATATTTTCTCATCTTATTCTTGTTTTCTCCATCTAATGTAAGTCTTCTAACAATCTCTTTATCTTCAACAATTTTACTTACATTAATATTATCTCTATTTATATATGAATATAAATTATTTTCTCCATCATCATAATAAGTAAAATGTGCCTTTTTATCTATAACAACTTTACATGTATCAATAATTCTAAGAACCAAATCTACATCTTCACTTGTAAATAAATCTTCTTTAAATTTCCCTGTCTTTTGTATACATTCCCTTTTCATTACTAATGTATTTATATGATAACAATAAAAATACGATATTATAGAATATTCTAAAAAGCTGCTCTCTAGACAAAAATAATCTCCATAATCCTTCACACATAAAGCTTTAATAGCCTCATTTAATTTATCTTTTATCTCCTTACATTCTGCTAAATCTTCAACAAAATCTCCATGTTTTTCATACCAATATGCAAAACACGCTGCAGAATCAGTTTTCTTCATAAGATTTATAGAATCTTCAAGGTGGAATTCTTCCCATTTATCATCAGAATCTAAAAATGCAATGTATTTACCACATGCTTCTCTTATGCCCATATTTCTAGCCCCTGCAGGTCCCTTTAAGTTTTTATTTATAACATACTTTATTCTATTATCTTTTTTCTGATATTCTCTAATAATTTCTTTCGTACTATCAGTACTTCTATCGTCAACAACTATTATTTCAAAATCTTCTATAGTCTGATTAAGTACTGAATTAATGGATCTTTTTATTGTCTTTTCTCTATTATAAGTTGGAATTATAACACTAACCAATACATTCTCCATAGCATACTCCCCTTTTTAATACTTATTCTAAAACGTTAACAACTTGCTTATTAGTCATTTGAAGAAATTTAACATAATTTATACATGCTCTAAAAAATTCATCAATAAAAAATGTTAAAAATACGCCCAATGTTCCTAGATTAACAATAAAAACTAATAAATATGAAAAAGCTACTGTTATAATTGTTCCAATAATCTGTGTTACTAACATCCATTTAACATTTCCCATTGCACGTATACTACTTCCTATAATAACATTCAATGTTTTAGGAATTAAAGTAATAAACATTATAATTAAATAATTACTAGATTGCATAATAATTGAATTATCATTCGTAAAGAAACCTAATAAACTATACCTACCTATAAAAAATATTATAGATATACTACAAATAACTGAAAGATTAAGTTTTAAACATTCTTTAAATATAACTCTGATTTCACTGCTATACGCTTTATTCATCTTTCTACTTATCAAGACAAGTGTTGATGTTCCAAAAGCTGTACAAAAAATATATAAAATCATCTCTATACTAGTAACTAACGAATAAATTCCCACTTCACTTTCATTTATCATATTAAGAAATTTTGTTACTGTAAAACTTCCAACATACCAGAATAAAGATTCAAAACTAGTTGGAATACCAAGTCTTAATATTTCTTTACAATCGCTAATATCATTTTTGAAATTAGTATTTCTATTTAACTTAACAATAGCCTTATATATAATTAAATACCAAAATAAAAATACTGCACCGGCTGAATTTGCTATTGCTGTTGCTATTGCTGCTCCTTTTATTCCAAAGCAAGGAATCCCAAAAGGCTGACAAATAAAAATCCAATCTAAAACTATATTTACTAACACTTTTACAATAGATGCATATAAAATAGGATAGGTAATACCAGAAACTTGCGCTAATGATTGAAGTGAAGAATCAACGCCACATAATATTAAATAAAATGAAATATAATACATATAATCAATACACATAGGTAAAAGATGCTGATTTACATCAATTATTCCAAACATTGGTCCTGAAATAAATTTCCACAATATAAATATGATAAGCCCAAATAACAAATTGTATTTTAATGCTACTGTTATATATCTCGATACTGCCTCTTCCGATTTATAATTTTGTCCGATTAATATCGTTACACCTGTGCAAATTGCAATAATTATTGCATAAGTAATATTTAAAGGATATGTTACATTTCCAATTACTGATATAAAACTAAAATCAATTTTTCCAAGAAATAATTTATCAACAATACCCTGAATCTGAAAAATTGCTTCTTGAATAATTATGGGTAAAGCGAGTTTTAAAATTTCTTTATTCAACCTTTTCATGAATTTCCCCCTAAAAAAATTTTATTCACTTTAATACATTACTTTTAAACTAAATAAATTTTCTTATATCTATTTCCTTTGCCTTTTTTATTATATCTGCCCATTCATTAAAAAGAAGTATATGCTTTCTGTAATCTTCATCAGCTTCTTCAATATATAATTCTGCATTTTTTAATAATTCATCACCTATTTTTTTATATAGATCATTAAAAGTAATTAACACTTGTGATGCTATTTGTCTTATTCTATCTACACGTAAATCTTTATCTAAACCTTCAAAACTCTTTATTTTTTCCTTTAACATATCTTTTATCTGTTCAGATATTAAAACTTCATCATTGCAAAAATCATCTTTAATACTATCATTATAGATAGTTCCATAATTATTGAAGTAATCTGCAAATTTAGATACTCCGTACCAATACTTATTCTTTTTATCAAGTTCAAATCTTTCTGAATGATATTCATGAAATACTGCACGTGTATGATGAAGTGAAGGTAATCCTAATGCAGTTGCAGTATCAAATATAAAATAATCAGCTGCTAATGTATTCATTCCTGGTACATTAGGCATGTATTCATGCAACTTATACACTGCAACATTTCCACAATCAGGATTTAATCCATCGTTAACAGATGTAACTAATGTAAGTCTATCTTTATCTTCAAATTCAGCATCAAACCTGAACGCTTCATCACAAATTTCCTTAATACTATCTTTTTCAAAGCCAAGTAATTCATATAACTTATAAATAATATCAAAAGACTTTCTTGCAAAATCTTTAACATCAAGATTCCATTCTCCAAAATAGTTTCCACCTACTACTGTTATTTCTTTTTCTAAGTCAACTCCTTCTGGTACATTAATTTTATCTGAATCTAAATCTTTTATCTTTCTTCCTATATACTTTAATTCATATTCTATTGGATATACATTTCTAACATTAGGTAATTCATCATTTATTAAACATGTATCTGAATCTCTTCTATGAAATACTTCTGCACCTAATGAACATGTAACTAGTGACACTTTATTCATTGTTGTTCCATAGTTTGATTTTGTATCTAAAAACATTTTCTTAATCTCTTCACCATTATTTATGTTTTTAAACAACTCATCAAAATATTTTTCTTGTATATCAGTAGTTATATGAAATATTTCTAAATCAGGATATTTAGTTTTTAGCTCCTCTATAACCCTATGATTATCCTTCACAAATTCTTCATTATTAGTTTCAATAACCACTAAAGGAATATCTAACGAATATTCTTCTTTCGCATAAATAATCTCTTTTATATAACTTTTTATACATCTTTCTATTTTTCTATTTGTTGGAATAAAATATGCAGATTTCATTTTTTTCTTCCCTTCTTCCCTTCTTAATTATTTTTATAAACTACAGCAATTGAACTTTTCTTTTATTCTTTCATCATCTCTGAATATGCCTTTAACATCTATTAATAGCCTATTGTTACTATCATCTTTAAATTTATTTGCAAGTTCTTGTTCATCATATTTTAAATACTTATCATGTAAAACAGCTAAAACTAATACATCTAAATCATTTACATCATTTTCCGGAATAATTTTCACTCCATAACTTTCTTCCACTTCATCTTTATCAACATAATCATCTGCTACCACTACATTTATCTCGTATTCTTGTAGTGCTTTTATTATAGAATATACCTTTGTATTTCTAATATCTGGACAATTTTCCTTAAATGCAAATCCCAAGATACCTACTTTAGCATTTGATATGTTTATATTATTTTTTATCATCTTCTTTATTACAAGCTGTGCTATAAACTCTCCCATACCATCATTTATCTTTCTACTAGCCATCAATAATTCTGGTTTATATCCTTTACGTTCAGATGCATAAATCAAATAATATGGATCTACACCTATACAATGTCCACCAACTAAACCTGGTTTAAAAGGTTGAAAATTCCACTTTGTTTGTGCTGCCTCTAATACTTTTGATGTTTCTATACCCATTTTATTAAATATAACTGATATCTCATTCATAAAAGCTATATTTACATCTCTTTGAGAATTTTCAATAATTTTGGCTGCCTCTGCAATTTTTATATTTTCAGCTTTATATACTCCATTTTCCAAAATAGATGAGTATACCTTTGAAATTTCTTCAAGGGATTCTTTATCTATTCCCGAAACAATCTTTACAGTATTTTTTAATCTGTGTACTTGATCCCCTGGATTAATTCTTTCTGGTGAATATCCTATCTTAAAGTCTTGTCCACACATTAATCCTGACATCTCTTCAAGTATAGGTCTGCAAATATCTTCTGTTATCCCTGGTGAAACAGTTGATTCATATACTACATAATCACCTCTCTTTAAATGTTTTCCTACAATTTCTGATACAGAAATCAATGGTTGTAAATCTGGAGTATTATCACTATGAATCGGAGTAGGTACTGCTATTACAAAAAATTTAGCTTTATCTAAATTAACTTCTTCTGAAGTAAAATTCACTCCAGAATTTTTGATAGCATCGCTTCCAACTTCATTTGTACAATCAATACCATCTCTATACAAATCCACCTTATGCTTATTTATATCAAAGCCTATAACATTAAACTTGTTTGCAAATTCTACTGCTAACGGCATCCCTACATAACCAAGTCCAACAACACATAAATTTACTCTTCTTTCTATTAATTCATTATAAATACACATCTTTTAACCCCTTTCCTTTATTCCTAATACAAAATACTTTTCTAACTCACAGCCCCATCCAAGTTTCGTTTTTAAAATATTATTATTATGAGAATATCCAAAATTAAAATATTTCTTTCCTTCCATTACAGACTTATCTATTGCAGTCTTTAAAATTTGGTAATTTCCACGTAATCTTCTATATTCAAATTCAGAAGCATTTATCCAGTAAAATACATGGTTTTTATTTTGAATAAATATACTTCCTGAAATAATCTTATTATCTAAATATGCTAGTAATAAATATCCAGCTTTCTTAACTAAAATTAATTCTTTCATTAATTCTTTTGGTGTATAATATGTTGAACCTACTCTATCCATTGTTTCTTTATAAAAAATATAAAATTCTTCTATTTCTTCTTCAGACGTACATTCTTTTACAGTAACATTATGTTTTATTGAATAACGTATATCCGTTCTTACACAAAGTTGACAAGCTGCCATCATAAGGGCAATCTATCTTAAGCCATACAATCTGTGTTCTAGTAAAACTTTCTCCTTTATATTCAAAATGTTTTATAACCTGTGGATACATAAGAAGCAGTCTTTCAATAGCTGTGGTTTTTCCTATTCCTGAAATTCCAATAATAGATATACTGTCAGCAGTAGTTCTTATATTTTCAAGTTCATTCTGCAATTCATTTTCCTTTATTGATGTATCATCTAATCTATTTAATACTCTTAATTTACCTAAAAAGCTTTTATCTAAGGGATTTCTTCCTAAATATCCTCGTCTAATAAGCGTTGATAACTTTCTTTCCAATTCAATATGTATAGGCAATGGCTGAAGAAAATTTTTAGTTCTTTTTATAATGTGATATCTTAAGTTCTCTGTTTTATTTCTATCTACATCAGTAATTGCAGGTAAAACAGTAAATCTATCAATAACATCTTCTGCTGTAAAAATAGGTGGTAAAGCTTCAATAAAAGGATTATATGAATATTCTTCAAGTTCCTGATTCTTATAAACAGCTTCTTGAAACTCCCCTTTTAATATTGTTGTTCTTTCTCTATTTATCACTCTTTTCACCTCGTTTCTTCTTAATCAAATCCATTAGCTTGTTATAACCTGTTTCTGCAGTATCTTTTTTAGCCGTAGGTAACTCAATTACTTCTGCAACTCTATCTGCTTTTTCAATATCCTTTCCTAAACTAAATCCTTCATCATACCTATTAAATTCTTTCTCAATAGCCCTGTTTTTCTTTATTCCCTTAAGTTTTTGATTTGGTGATTTATTATAATTAATATCTTTTGCTTTTTCCTTCTTTGCCTGCTTAACTATCTTATCTATCTCTTTTTCTAAATCAATATTATTCTGATTCTGCTCTCTTAAAGCTTTATCTTTTAATTCTGAATCCAATTCCTCATTAAAGATTATTTCTTCAAGAAGACAATCCTTATATTGAATACTTGCATCTATTAAATAACATTCATCATAATCTAATCCATTATTGTATGGAATGTAAATCTTGCTCATATTTCTTGGATCATAAACTACATCAATGCTTCTTACTTTTAAATTCACAAACCATTGCTCTTTTACTGCTTTATCAGAACTATAATATAATCCTTTAAATCTTATCCCTGCTCTTGAAACACTTGCTCTGCCTTTAGGAAGTATATTAAGTCTTAAAACTTCTCTATCAACAGTTTTTAATCTTCCTTTTCTGTTTTTAATTCCCCAGTTCCATAAATTTATTGGCGATGCTGTTATTTCATCAGCTATCATTTCCTTATCCATAGGGTATTTATCTATTATTTTGCTATTATGATGAAGTACTATATTTATATAGATTTTAGTAAACTCCTCTAATGTCAAAGTAGCATCAAGTCTATAATCTCTATCTCCACGTTTTCTAAATTCTTTTTGAATTGCTCCTGGTGTTTTATGTTTTATTTTTTCATTAGTAGTTCTAAAACTTCTCTCTACAATCCCCTTTAAATCTCCTCTATAAGGTGATGTATTTTCTATCTTTACATTTAAATTATTAATTAAATTTTCAACATTATATCCTTCAAATTCTCCTCTATCTGCAATAATAATTTCTGGGAGATGTCTGCATGGCCATTGTTCTTCACTTATCTCAATTCCATACTCTCTGCAATACTCTACCTTATCAGCAATCATATTATCTAAAGCCATCATAGCTCCAATCCATGATGGACCTTCAAGCCCTACATATATTCCTATAATCATTCTTGAAAATACATCTATAATTGCATATACTACTGGTCTTCCTATAACTCTATTTCTATTTAATGAACTTACTAAATAAATATCTGCTATAGTTGCATCTACTTGAAATCTTGTACCTGGTCCATCAGTTTCTTGTGTAGAATTACTTAAAAGCTGTCTATGCTTTAAGTTAAATTCTTTTTTGCTTTCTCTAAAAACAATATCTTTCTGTACATCCTTTGTTTTTCTAAACCAATAATAAAACTGTTGATAACTTGGTATTCTTGATTCATCCCAAATTCTATATTTAACATCATTATTCTCAACATATCTATCTGAATAAAAATCTTTAAGCATTAATGTATAAGTTTCTGTTAAACTAGGCTTTTTCTTATTTCTATAATACTTATTAATTGATAATTCAAAATGTTTTTTCACATCTGAAGTTATATTTATTCCTTCAATGCTCTCACCATAATAATCAGCTTTTTTAGGTCTTCCTACCTTCTTTCCTGATAGATTTCTTTCTTTTCCTCTAGCACCTGAATTAATATAATCGGGAAGAAGTGCATTCTTATTCATTCCTCTCTGCCAAAACCTACTGAATAACTTTTTTACTGTAGATAAACTTACCCCTGATTCATCACTTATTCTTTTAAATACCTTACTTCTATAAGATTTTTGTAATAATTTATTTTTATTATCTTCCCAATAATTTTCTACAAGCTGCCAATCTAAATCTCTTTTCTTTATCTGCACTTCTGTAAGTTCTTTATCTTCAAGTATTTTTGAAAATGGATCTTTTACTAATACCAATTTTTCAGCATCTATTTCTTCTTCTAACTGCTGTAATTTTTCTACTTTAGGCATTGATGAAGCAGAATCTATATTTACTACATAAGCATTTTCTTCATCTGTTTCTATGATTCTTATCCTCTCTCCATTATCAATATCAACATATTTAAAAACAGAATTAACTAAAATCATATAGCTTCCACCTTCTTTATCTCATCTTGACTTACTGATAAAATAGAAATATTTTTATTTACATCAATTTTCTTTGATATATCTATTTTTATAATCTTATTTATAATTAAATATTTAAAAATACTTAATCCACATCCACTTTCAAGACTCATATCATTATCAAATTCCAAAGATATAGCTCTCACACTTCGTTTATCATCTACTATTCTTCGTATAAATTCATAAACTAAATCCTGAATCTCTAAAGAGTCTAGATTAGTAAATCCATCTACATTTTTTATGTCCCTATAACCTTGAATAAAGCTTATATTATGAGCAATTGTTTAATCATCTTCTCAATATTCTGCTTTCGTTTCCTTTTTGCCATATTTTCACCTCTTATAAATAGAAAAAGGCTAGACATTTCATATTCAAAAATGTCTAGCCTTCTAAGCTTTATATTTGTTAATACTAAACATCTAAATTTAGTATTAACTTTATCTCTAGTTTTAATTCAACTTTGTTTAAAAAAGTGAGACTTTATTTAAAAAGTTGAAACTTTATTTAAAATATTTAGACTTTGTTTAAAAATCACATTAATATTTATTTAATTACTATAAATTATTCTACAGTTACAGACTTGGCAAGATTTCTTGGCTTATCTATATCAAAATCTTTTTCCTTAGCTGTATAGTAAGATAATAATTGTAATGAAACAGCAGCAACTATTGGTGCAGCCATATTTAATATATTAGGTATTCTTATTACCTTATCAAATACAGATTCATCTATTTCATCACCTTCGTAAGCAACTCCTATAGTATAAGCTCCTCTAGCCTTAACTTCTACTATATTACTTACCATCTTTTCTTTAAGTCTTGTTTGTGTTAATAAAGCAATAACCTTAGTTCCTTCTTCTATTAAAGCTATTGGTCCATGCTTAAGTTCTCCACCAGCATAAGCTTCTGAATGAATATAAGTTATTTCTTTAAGCTTTAATGATCCTTCTAATGCTAAAGCATAATCTGCTCCTCTACCTAAGAAAAATACATCATTTTCTGTAGCTAATATTTTAGCTACTTCTTTAACGGCTTCTTGGTCAGCTAATACTTGTTCTATCTTTTCTGGTACTAATGCTAATGCTTCTTGTAATTCTTTTTCTTCTTTTGCATCTATAGTTCCCATAAGTTGCCCAAAATACATACCAATTAAGTTCATAACAACTACTTGAGTTGTGTAAGCCTTAGTTGAAGCAACAGCTATTTCAGGTCCTGCCATTGTATATATAACATTGTCAGCTTCTCTTGAAATAGTACTTCCTACAACATTAGTTATAGCTACTGTTCTAGCTCCTGCTTTCTTACAATCTCTTAAAACTGCTAATGTATCAGCTGTTTCTCCTGATTGACTTACTGTAATTAATAATGTTTTATTAGTTACAAGTGGTTCTCTATATCTAAATTCTGAAGCTATATCAACTTCTACTGGAATCTTAGCAAATTTTTCGATAGCTACCTTCCCCATAAGTCCTGCATGATAAGCAGTACCACAAGCTACTATATATATTCTATCTACATCTAAAAGATCTTCCTTAGTTAAATCAAAACCTTCGAAAGAAACTTTTCCATCTGTTATTTTACCTGTTAAAGTATCTTTTATAGCTTTTGGTTGTTCATTGATTTCTTTCATCATAAATGAGTCAAATCCACCCTTTTCAGCTGCATCTGCACTCCATGTTACATTATAAACTTCTTTATCTATTTTAGATCCGTCAGCATTTAATAATTGAACCCCTTCTCTATCAACTACTACGAATTCTTTATCTTCTAAAAGATATACATTTCTTGTATAGCTTATTACAGCTGGAATATCAGAAGCAATAAATGTTTCGCCTTCCCCTAAACCTACTATTAATGGACTATCTTTTCTTACAGCTACTAGTTTGTCTGGCTCATCTCCACAAACTACACCTATAGCATAGCTTCCTTCAAGTCTTTCAGTTGCCTTTACAACAGCCTTGAATAAGTCTCCTTCATAATAATAGTGAACTAAGTTAGGTACTACTTCAGTATCTGTTTGCGATTTAAATTCATATCCTTGTTCTTTTAACCACTTTCTAAGTTCTAAGTAATTTTCTATAATTCCATTATGAACTACAGCTATATTTCCTTTCGAACTTCTATGTGGATGTGAATTAATATCTGAAGGTGCTCCATGTGTAGCCCATCTTGTATGTCCTATACCAACAGTTCCTTCTACAGGATTTGCCTCTAAATCATTACTTAGGTTAGTAAGACGTCCTTTATGTTTTACTACTGTAACATCTCCTTTATTAACAACAGCTACCCCTGCAGAGTCATATCCTCTGTATTCTAGCTTTGATAATCCATCAATTAAAAAAGATGTTGCTTTCTTCTTTCCTACATATCCAACTATTCCGCACATATTATTTCTACCTTCCTTTTTTGAATATTTATTTAATTTTTATTTTTTAGTTACCATATCTAAAACTTAGTTCTAACATTATATTATATATATATAGTAATCTTAGAAATTACAAGTTTTAAATGAAGGTTTTAACACCAGGCTGAATTTGTACTATAAATCACTCCATAGTTTTGCCAGCCGCTTACGGTAGTGCGATACCGTGGGGCACCCGCCGAAGAATTCGATACTCCCCATCCTCGTCAACTTAAGTGAGTCTCTAAATCTACGATTTAGTCAGACGAACTTACTCAGCTGTGCTGAGTTTCCTTTTTCTAAACACAAATCTACGATTTAGTCAGACGAACTTACTCAGAGCTGTGCTGAATTTCCTTTTTTCCAAACACAAATCTATGTTTTAAATTAGTAATCTTCTTTCCCTCTTAAGTTCTGGCGCTTTAAAATTAGTGATAAGCTTTATTTATAAACATCGCTTCCTTCCTTATTTATAATTTATGCCTATCACTAATTTTATCATAATTAATTAAATTGTCTATATAATATATTTAATTTTAATTTTTATTAAAATTCATAATATAATACTAACTATAAAATACCCCAAGCGCTGTAATAAATGTAGCAAGTACAAAATACCCCACCATTACGTCAGTTAAATATCTATGTTTTACTTTTTTCATATATGACAAATATTTTTCTTTAAACATAGGTATTAAACTCATTTTTTCCTCTGAGATACCATTTAAAATTGACATAATAGTCATTAATATTACAATTATGGTTCCTATTAATGACTTTGTAGCAAAACCAATGCCTAATTGAAGAATCATAAAAGTTCCATACATAGGATGACGTACTTTTGAATAATATCCATCAGTCAGAATTTCGTTAGGCATTCTCGTTTTCTTATCTCTAACTCTATTAACTTCTTCTGTAATTTCAACTAATCTAACACTTCCATGAACAAAGAATACAAGCCCTACTAAAAAATGAATAAGTGTAAATACGTCAAAGTTATGATTTAATATAGTGACTTCATGATAGCAATCTTTCCACAAATCCATGCTCGGAAAAAAACTCAAAAGAAAGCTAACAACTTTATAAATAGCAGTAAAAATAACTCCACCTATAAGTGCACTAAATAGTCTTTTCAACTTCTTCATATATTATCCCTCCAATCTTTATTGATAGTGTAAAGTTTATACACTATTCTTTTTAAAAATTTTCTTTATATATCAAGGTTTCGAAAGTTTTTTTGAATAAAAAAACAACGACCCCCTAATTTCATGTTAAAATTGAATCTACAACAAAACAAAATAACCATGAAAGGATGTCGTTATTGTGGATTCAATTATAACTCATT
>SVCL01000148.1 GCA_015058405.1 Clostridium sp. | reverse complement strand
TTGATTAACCTGCAAAAATCCCATTCATTGCAGGTTTATTTGTCATGCAATAAATTATTCAAACTTATATAATTTTCAAAGAACGAGTAATTCTATGATTTATTAAGCTATTCTTTCATAACTACTTAACAGAATCATTTTATATACTCACAAAAAACTTTTTAAAATTCAATTTAAACTTTTTATAAGTATATCTTTTATCTCCTTACAAGTTATATAATACCATTTAAAGAAATATTAATCAATACTTTTTATTATCTTTTTTATCTTTTTTTGTAGTTAGTTTTATATTATTCATTGAAATTCCATATATTCAATTATCTTACTACTTAAATTAATTTAATACAAATATTTTTTGCCAATTAAAAAGTGGACAAAATAGTCAAAGTGCTTTTTTTAACCATTTTTGTCCACTTATATTAGTTTAAAAGAATTTCAATTTAACAACATTTATTAATAACAGACCTATAAGAAATATCTTTACTTATTCCTAAAGCTACATGTCTTAAACCAAATCATTAAAATCTTCTTTATTATCTATATTTATATTATTTCAAATAAGCTCCACTCTCACCTATCTTACCAGGTGCAGCATTCTTTCCACCAAGATCTAATACATAAACTCTCATGTTACCTTTTCCAACATTACCTGTTGATAAACTTCCACCGCTTACATATTTAACATCTCCAGTTATAACATCAACATATTTACCATTTGGAATATTATTAAATGTTGCTCCATCAGTTATACTTACTAAAGCAAAGCTATCAACACCTGTTTTAGCATCTGTATAACGTCTCTTAAATGCCATACTTCCTGATATTCCATCAGTTGAATATTGTCCCTTTCTTAAAGCTGGAACTTGTCTTCTTATTAAGTTTAACCTTTGAATATGCTTAGCTAATGGATGATTTAATGTTTCTGCCATTTTACCTGTTGCTGAATCATATTTAGCATAATCAGTAACATTTACAGAACCTTCAATATAATCACCAAAATAAGCTCTACCAGTTTCACTTAATTTTGCATTAGGACCAACGTCTATAGGTGCACCTTTCATAAATTCAATTTCACTACCATAATAAATAGTAGGAATACCTCTAAACGTAAACATTAGATTTAAATTTTCAGCCCAAGTATCTTGACTTCCTGCAAATCTTTGATTTTCTGGTGCTCCATCTGGTGCATAATCATGAGAATCTACATAAGTTACATTCCAAGTTGGGTCATTATACCACTTATCACCACCTAGAGCTATACCAAATGCATCTCTTGCATTATTAAAGCTCCAATGCATTGGGAAATCAATAACATCTAAGCCTGATTTCATACTATAATCAGGAGTGTGATATTCATTACCATTTAACTTATAGTTATTACTTGTTGGTTGACTTCCTACATTTTGATTATCACTCCAGTTTTGGAATACACTCTTTGTTCTTTCTTGAAGTGTGTCATAAGCATAGTTTTTACTTTCTTTCCATGTGTAGAATGGAGTTGATATAGCAGGTATACCACTATTCCATACATCTCTATATCTAGTTGCAACCTCACCAAAGATATAGAAGTTATCTCCACCTCTTTGTTTAAATGCTGGTATATATTCTTTATTTAAAGATAATCTTGAAATATGCTTTACTGTATCAAGTCTGAATGAGTCAACACCCATATCTATATATTTGTTATAAGCATTAATCAAATAATCACTTACAGTTTTATTCTCTGTATTTAAATCCACACAATCCCCAGCAATTTGACCTGTTTGAACTGAGTAACCTTCCCATTGTAATGATTTTTCATGATGATATATATTGTCAGTATCATTACTATCTTCTTTCATAGCTCTAATTCTAGCATCATATTGTTGCCCTGGAGTTAATCCATCATAATTTGCTGTTAATAATTTTAATGGATTATTAAGTTTTAAACAATTAATACTATCTAAATTTTCATTATCCTTCTTGAATAATGGGAATAAATTTTCTTCTCCAAAATTACCAGTATGATTTAATACTACATCTTGAATTATCTTAATACCCTTAGCATGAGCAGCGTTAATTAAATCTTGATATGAAGCACCTTCTGATTCATATCTAGGATCAACTTCACTAAAGTTAATTGCATGATATCCATGATAATCATATCCACTTGCATTTTTAACTACAGGATTAATCCATATAGCAGAGAAACCTAAAGCCTTAATGTAATCTAGCTTTTCTATAAGACCTTTAAAGTCACCTCTCCAAGCTGGATCTGAATCTGGATTCTTAGCCTTAGCATCATCCCAGCAATGTACATTGTTACTTGAATCTCCATCATAGAATCTCGAAGTCATTACAAAGTAAATACTTTCATCTCTAAAATCAGATCTTTCCATTGGTTGTCTAAATGGATCATAGCTATACCAAGTTCCATCTTTATACCACCATTCACCATAACCTCTATCTAACTCAGTAGTTTCTGGTGTAGCACCATTTAAAATTTGGAATTTTGCACTATCTACATTATTAATTACATATTTATATAGAGCTCCTCCATCAACATTCTTCTCAAAATCCATAAGTTCTCCAGAAGTATTATTAGATTTTTCTTCAGGTTTTGTATCCCAATAATGTAATGAAGTTTGTCCTAATTTACTATAATAATGAATAGTTATTTTATTATTACTTTCTGGGCACTTTGGATACCAGCTGCCATCTTTATACCACCATTCACCACATTCCTTAGTTACCTCTTCAATTGCATCTATTCCATTTACTATAAATTTAAATGTAGCTTTATCACAAGATTTTATTTCATAAGAATACCAGTTATTTCTATCAGCTGTCATTTCTTGACCATCTTCAGAATTAGATCTATTTCCTGGCATTGCATTTTTATAATGAATTTTTGCACCCTTAGTACTCTTGAAATGAAGTTTTAAAGAATTAGTAGTAAAGTCTTCTGGTTTACCTTCTGTCCATTTTCCATCTTTATAACACCAATTACCCGCTACTTGAGTTAAATCTGCTGATTGATTACTTCCATTCATATTGAATATTAAATTAGTACTCTTAGTAGACTTAAGTTCAAGCTCATACCAATTTTCTTTACCTTGATATTTAGTCATCTTATCTCCAGGCCAAGTATTCTTTAGAGAACCTGGCTTTGTATTCCAATAATACATATTTGGAGCTCCATTTTCTGAATAATAATATACATGAACACTATCTTCTATTGGATCTACTGGGTCTGGATTCGGATCAATATTAGGTTCTCCCTTAGTCCAACTACCATCTTTATAAGACCAAACTCCATAAGTAATAGATAAATCACTTGTCTTATTTGCACCATTATTATTAAAAATCAAATTTGTACTATCAGTATTCTTTAATTCATACTTATACCAATTATCAGAAACCTTTGTCATCCTATCTCCAGGCCATCTATTACTTAACCCATTAGGTTTAGCATTCCAATAGTACATATTACAATCACCATTAGTACTATAATAATACACAGTTATAGAATTTTGAGTATCTTGATTTTCGCATGGATCAGTATAAGATATCTTACCATTCTTTTGTATCCATATGTCTTCAGTAGTTTTGAAATCGATTCCATTGTTAGTTAACTTATTGTTCCAACTTCCATCATTAAATAAAAATTGAACCTCATTACTTCTTAATGTTTTTTTATACCATCCTGTCCTATACTCTTGCAAATCCCCAGGACTTTGCGCTAAATCTTTTGTATCCCATGCATAGGTACTTAAATCTGAATCATACCATATCCATATATTCCTCCAGTTATCAGGTTTTTCTACATAAATGTTAATTTCTTTTTCTGCTTTTGAAAAAATAGTTGTACTTAATGGATTAACACCAGATAAAGCAGTTGTAACTAACATTGATATTACAAGTAAAAAAACATAAATTTTATTATTTTTTCTTTTCATTTACCTCTCTCCCTTCATTTATAATTATATAGTCTACACAACAGTTTGTGCAACCGTTTTCATGGAGTTTTGTATTTTTTGTGCAATTCCTACAATACTCTTCATTTATTCTAATATTGTCTTTATTATATATTTTTTTGCATTTATGCCTGCAAATATAAAAAGTCATTTTTCTGCTATTTTTAATTTGAAATAATTTTTTTCAAAATAATATTGAACTATTTAGAGTATCATTTTTATTAATATGATATACAATTTCACTTTAAAAAATTAACTTTCATATATAAACTTCTATTGTATGCTTGCCTGCTTGTATCATTGCATCAAAAGTCAAACTAGCTGGTTTTAAAAAAATAAGTTCTAATAATAACCCTTTCCTAAAAGATTACTATTAAAACTTATTTTTCTTTGCAATACCATTTAGATATTATTATCTGGCATTATTATATTTATATAAATAACAACCTCTTGTAAAAATATCATCTAATTTTGATAACAAATCAGCATCCTCTTCATTTATAACCTTATTATATAAATTTGCATTAAAATCAAACTTTTCATTATACTTATCAAATACATCATTTAATAAATTTATTGAACTATTTATAAAATCCTCATCAGCACTATTATATCTATCATATTTACTATTTAGTAACCCTAATATTTTAAGCCATAAATCCATATTTAATATAGGAATCAAATATCTGTTATATTCTTCTTCCTCCTCAAATAAATCTTCAAACTCATCCTCTTCTTCATTATCTTTACTAAACTTTTCATTAATCTGATCTTTATAAAGACTATAAGCTAAAATATTCAAATAATTAAATTCCAAATTGCTAAAATCCCCTATATTTTGAATATTTAAAAACTCTATCTTTTCTGTTCTAATAAGTTTTGAATATATATTATCTATATCATAACAAGGGTGAAGGACTATGGACAGTCCAAAATTATTTATAATTAAAAAGCTTTCTTTTAATATTAAAAGTCCCCTTTTTTGATTAATATCAATCCCTTTTGAAAACATTGATTTATTTCTATTATTAGTAACTCTGAAATACTCACCAATAAAATCAAATCCAGTTCTATTCATTAATTCTGGAGAATTATTAAAAAACTCTTTAAGAAGATTTAGAGTATATATACTTTTTATAATTTCTAAAAAACGTCTTTCTTTATCAGAATCAATAACCTGCTCATATCTCTTAATCCAAGAAACTAAATCTCCTAATGTGATTTTATCTTCTTGAATTAGTAATTTTTTAGATTTAATATACATAACATCTTTCCAAAGATTTTCATCCACATCAAAATCTTCTCTCTTATTATATACAAGTTCATTTAACGCCATAAGAATTCTCTTATTAATATTTTTAGATGGAGTTTTTAAAATGTCTTTTAAAATATCTTTAAAAATACCATCACTAAATTCCTCTAGAATAACCTTCTCGTAATAACTTATCATAATTTCAAATTTCCTATTATAATCATAGTTATCCTTAATAGAATTTAAAAGCACAATAAAATCTATAATACCTCTAAGATTATTTGATATTATACTTTTATAATGATTTTCTGTCACAATAATATAATTTAACTTTTTATTCATTAAATTAATAATTATTTTACTCATATTATCTTCTTCAACATAAGAAATATTATTAAAATATTCTGTATCTATATTAAGCTTTATCATCTTATAATCTAAGCTAGGCATATATACTCTTCTATTAAAAGGCACAAATTCATCTAAATATTCTACATGCTTAAGCATTTCTTCATTATACTTTTCTTCATACCTATATTTTGCCTCCTCTTGTACTCCAACTAAAATTATAACACTTGGAATCAAGAGAT
The DNA here is from genome assembly GCA_015058405.1 of Clostridium sp. Classification (GTDB taxonomy): domain Bacteria; phylum Bacillota; class Clostridia; order Clostridiales; family Clostridiaceae; genus Clostridium. Next base: position 11,853 of record SVCL01000148.1, on the reverse strand, counting down.
AATTATTAATATCTTTTAATATCTTTATGCACTGATTAGACTTAACTTTTATATTATCAATTGTAACAACTAGAAATTCCTCTTCTGTAGAGTCTTTCTCTCTCATAAAACATAAATATTTATATATTAGCTTACTTAAATGATCCTTTAAAGATATAGCAGAATATAAATCCACTAAATTCTCTAACTTTTCTATCTTATTGTTACTAAAAGAACTTTCATAGCTTTTTACTACATTAATATCTTTATACACTAATTCAAATAGATTTTCTAACTTTTCTTTTTCTACTCTAGAATATATTGCATCTTTTTCATTAAAGTTTTTTAACATTTGCGCAACTATTAATTCTATTATAGTATTTTCATTACTTAGCATTTTAGTAGAATCTATAGTATTTAAACACTCATAATTATATTTATGAATTTCTTCATACTCTTCAATATCTATTTTTCTTAAATTTATATCCTGTAAGCTTTTTTTAAAACTTTTCATTGAGGATGTTTTACCTGTACCCTTATCACCAACAAAGGCAATTATATTATTAAAATCATATTCCTTAGAGTACTTGCTGTCTATCTTTATTAATTCATTATATTCCTTAACCGTCTTAACTATTTCTTCCAGACAAATATATGCTTTTAAATATTGATCTCTAAAAATAGAAGTTTTAAAGTCCTCTGTCTTTTCTGTTTTAGTCCTAAATACACACTCCTTATCAATTAATAATAAGCTCCTTCTATCATTAATTTTTCCCAAAAAGAAATACCCCCTTCTTAAAAGTCAATCCTTAAATTATATTCTATATGTATTTTACATTTCCTTTTCTTTTTTATTAATATTTATAAAATTAATTATTTTTTAACAATTAGATATATAAAGAACATTTTATTTTCAAAAACCCCCAACCAAATACTTATAATATATTTACTTTTTTTTGTCATATTATTTCTGATATAATAAAATATGAAATTTTTTATTTATGGAGTGTGTAAAATGACTATTAGTACGAATTTAAAACCACAACTTTGGGATTTTTTCAAAAAAGATACTGTACTTTTTATATCTCTTATTTTAGCTATTATTAGTTCCTTTATATCTATGCCTAAAATAGAATATATTGATTTTAAAGTTTTAGCATTGTTATTCAATTTAATGATTGTAGTTGCTGCCTTTAAAAAATTAAAGGTTCTAGATACCACTGCTACTATGTTATTAAAAAAATGTACAAGCTATAGAAGTATAAGTCTAATTTTAGTACTCATAACTTTTTTATCTTCAATGTTAGTTACTAATGATGTAGCTTTAATAACTTTTGTACCTCTAAGTATAATAATATGTAAAAAAGCAAAGATACATCCTGAAAAGATTATAATCTTTCAAACCCTTGGAGCTAATCTTGGAAGTAGTTTTACCCCTATGGGCAATCCACAAAATCTTTATATTTATTCCTACTTCAATTTATCAGCTTTAGAGTTTTTTAAAATCACATTACCTTTACTTTTAGTGTCTATAGTTTTTTTAGGTATTTTACTTATAAAAGTTCCTAAAGTTAAATTAGAATTTGAATTAGAAAAAATAGCTATTACTAATAAAAAACAAGTAATATATTATTCTTTACTTTTTATATTTATATTATTATCTGTCTTTCACTTAATAGATTATAGATATGCTTTTCTACTAACTATTACTATTGTTTTTTTATTAGATAAAAACTTATTTACTGAAGTAGATTATTCTTTATTACTTACATTTATATTCTTCTTTATATTTATAGGAAATATCTCTTCTTTAGAATGGGTTAAAGCATTTATGTCAAATATTCTAAAAAATAAAAATAATACATATTTTTCTTCTATTATGCTTAGTCAAATAATAAGTAATGTACCTTGCACTATGCTTTTAGCATCTTTTACAAATAATTTTAAAGAGCTTTTATTTGGAGTAAACATAGGTGGAATGGGAACTCTCATAGCTTCTATGGCTAGTTTAATTTCTTATAAGCTATATGTTAAAGAAGGTTACGATAACTCAAATTATGTTAAGAAGTTTTCTTTTTATAACCTCTTGGGGCTTTTAGTAATTACGCCTATAATCTTAATAATATTTATATAGAATATTTTTATAAACACAAATCCAAAATTACTATACGCATATCAAAAATAACAATAAACCCCAAAGAAGTTTTTAAGAAATAACTCTTTGGGGTTTATTGTTATATATTTGTAAAATAAATTTGTAAAAAACTAACTTTATACGTTTTTATATAATCATTTTATAACCAATGAACAATATCGATTATATCTTGCCTCTTCATTCTACTATAAACGAACTATTATTTCAATATAAAAAATGTAATTCGTATTGTTTTTTGTTTATTATGGATGATATAATCTATACAAAATATATAATATGCATAACAAAGGAGAAATAAACTTATGAATTATAAAGTAATATTATTCGATGCTGATGATACTTTATTTGATTTTCAAAAATCTGAGAAAAAAGCTTTTGAAAAGTCTATGAAAGAATTTTGTAATGATTATGATGAAAATTTTCACTTTGCTACATACAAAGAAATTAATACAGCTATATGGAAAGAATTCGAAAATGGTCTAATTACTCAATCCAATTTAAAAGTAGAGAGATTTAAAAGACTAGGCGTAAAGTTAAATATTGTCTTTGACGAAGAAATCTTTGCTGCTTCTTACATGAATCACTTAGGTAGTTGCTCTTATCTTCTAGAAGGAGCTGATGAACTTGTAAAAGATTTAAGCAAACAATATACTCTTGCTATAATAACCAATGGTCTTACAAAAGTTCAAGAGCGAAGAATAAAACAATCAGAAATAGCAACATTTTTTAAAAACATAGTTATATCTGAAGAACTTGGAATTGCAAAGCCTAATGCCGAAATATTTGAACATGCACTAACTAATCTTGGAGATTTTAAGAAAGAAGAAGTGCTTATGGTAGGTGATTCATTAAATTCTGATATTAGAGGTGGAATTAACGCCAACATTGACACTTGTTGGTTTAATCCTAATAATTTAGAAAATAAAACCAACGTAAAGCCTACTTATCAAGTTGCTAACTTTAAAGAATTGCGAAATTTATTACTTAAATAGATTACTATTTTTATAAATTAATCAAACTAAAGATGTTATAGAAAAAACATAGAAATAACTCCAAGATCAACTAACCTATTCTTGCTAATTAATTTCTTTATCTTTTTTGATTTTATAACATCTTTAGTGTTAATATATTCATTGTAGCATAATCTACACTATTACCATGACTTTAAACTTATATTAATGAGTAGATATTTTATAATACTTATTCAAGTGTTTTTTACCAATCTTCAAAACAATTAATATAAAATTACAAATTTTTATTATAACTTTTTGTATTTCCTTATCTATAATATATACCCATACTTTCTCTATAGTTTTCTGACGAAGTAAATCAATTATTGTACAAACTATATATATAGCAGCTATAGTAAATATAGCATGCAAAATTAGAAATTTTGAATCATATTGTCCTGCATTATTAAATACTATTTTCCATAAATATGGTCTCAAAATTATATTATCATGTATTAAGTATACGCCAAAGGTTGCTTTTGCTACTAAATTAATATACTTATTACTTTTTACCTTCATACTTAAAAATCCCAAAAACAATTCAAGTGTTATTACTATTATCACCAAATTATTCTTATCCTTAAAACAAGTTGAATTTTCTAAGAATAATTCTATATTAAAATGATGTCCTATAAAATTAAGTAATATAAAAGAACACACCAAAATTGATGAAAATATACCTGCAGAAATTAGATGCCTTTTAGCATTAACTTTCACTCTTTCACCATATAATCTTAAATATCCTGCAATTAGGTATAACATTACAAACCATCCTAAATTACTTAAAGCTAAATTACCTTTCATAAAAGTAGGTAATATGCACCAAATAATAGTTAATAAAATAATTAACCTTCTATAATTAATCTTCTGAATATTTGTTATGAAAATATTCAGAAATGGTGATATTAACATAAGTACAATATAACTTGTAGCAAACCAGTACTCTGAATATAATATTGGCAAGAAACTTTTTATAATTTCTTTAACCGTAATCTTATCAACAGGAGTTAGTACATATAAAAAAATAAGTAATATTCCAATAGAATAAAACCATATTTGCCCACAAAGTAGTAAGATTTTTTTAGGATTCAACTTCAAATTCACCATATAATATCCTGATATTAGTATAAATCCATTTACCCCTATTTGTCCCCACATTGCTAAAAAGTCAACAACATACTTATTAGTTGAATATTCATATCCACCTTCCATAAACCCATGTACAGCATAATGTTGCATTACTATAAAAACCATACATATTATTCGTAATAGTTCCACATTTGATTCTCTTTTATTTGTTGTAATTTCTATATTCATATATTCCATCCCACCTATAACAAAAATACTGCAAAAAATATCATTATTTTAATTTATTACTTAACATTCTTTATTATTACTATATTTATTCTTTTTGTAAGATTTGTATTGTAATTTAGAAATTATTCTTATAAGTACTTATAAAATTATAGTGTAATCAGTAACCTTTCTAATGACTCAACATTTTCTACTATATAATCTGCTCCACTACTTTTTAATTCTTCAACATTCCCATATCCATATAAAACTCCAATTGAATCAATATTCAACGACTTAGCTCCTATAATATCGTGCTTCCTATCCCCTATCATAATAGCTTCACTTTTATCCTTAACCCCTGCTGCATTTAAGGCATATTCTATTACCTCAGCTTTTTTACTTCTTGTCCCATCTAGATTACTTCCACATGTATAATTGAAATACTCATTAAGTTCAAAATGTTCTATAATTTGTTTTGCAAAAACTGTTGGTTTAGATGTAGCTACAATTAATACTTTATTGTTTTCTTTTAATTTTTTAAGAAGTAACTCAATACCTTCATATACAAGATTTTCATAAATACCTTTGGTACTATAACGTTCCCTGTAATATTCAACTCCTCTTTCTGCCTCTTCTTCGCTAAAATTATAAAACTCCATAAAAGAGTCCTTTAAAGGAGGCCCTATAAACTTACATAATTCTTCTAGTGTATCTACATTAATATTAAACTTTTCTAAAGCATATTTTACTGATTTAGTTATCCCCACCATAGGTTCTGTTAGTGTTCCATCTAAATCAAATAATATATATTTTTTCATATTCTACTTTCCCCCTATATTTCTTTCCCCATAAGTGTTAAAGACTCATAAGATTTTAAACCATGTTTATTATAAAAATGTTCCTCACCTCCTAGAATCATTCCACAAAGTTCACCATCAATACAAGCATATATTCCATAGAAATCTTCTACTAGAATCTTCATTTTCATCAATTATTTCAACAGATATCTTTTTGACAATAGTTTCAAACTTTTCATTAAAACTTTTTAATTCTGTATCTCCTAAAGCTTCTTCAAATTTTACTCTATTATTAAACTCACCAACAGTCATATGTGGTAAATATGTATTTTCATTTAACCAAGCCGGTTTAATTTCCTCTAAAATTCCTGTATATAATTTTTTACACATTCTTTTTATAGTATCAGCACCTTCTTTAATATTTAGGAACAGATACATTCCTAAAGGATTGTCCACCTTTATTAAACCTTCCATTAATAATTTGAATTTCTTTTCGCCTTTTAATGCTATATCTAAATGTTCTATTAACTCTTCTGTTTTAATATCACTCTGGAAATATCATTATTGTTCTTTTCTTAGAAGCCTCCATTGAATAGTTTACCTCCTTTATTCTTATATTCTTATATTCTTATATTTTTATAAATATATATTTTCAAATTTTTTTAATCTTATAACGCTGTAATTTCCATATTAATAGATTTTTCTGTAAAACCACACTTTTCATACATTTTTTTAGCTACTTCAGCCACCAAAAATATATTTTGTTTAATATATTCTTCAAATTCTTCTTTAGGTAATACTACCTCCATAGGTTTATATATATCAGGTCTTAGTTCAACATGTATCTTTTGAACTTGCTTCATTATATCTTCAACTTTACTATAATCATTAATATTAGCTTCTCTAACAACTAATCCTTTCATATTATCCCCTCTTCCTGAAAACTTATCTCACATATCCAACCATATAATTTTCTTCAAGCTTTTTCATATTAAAGGATTGATAAAACTTATTAACTTTTCATCATCCTTTAAATAAGCATTCCAACTTTCCTTTTCAAATATCCTCTTCACTTCTCCTATTCTGCTTGAATTAAATTCTTTATAATTAATCATATTATTTACCTTCCATTAATTTACTACAATTGAATATATTGTTCACTATAACAAAAAAATCAGGTCCTAGTCAATAACTAGTACCTGATTCTTCTACTTATTAATATTAAGCATTTTCTTTTTTACGTCTTTGTGATGCATAAATAGCTGATGTTGCTATAGCCATTAATATTATTAGACTCATTATTTCTATTTGACTATTATCTGAAGTCTTAGCTGATGCAGCTATAGTATTATTATCAGCAGGAACTTCATCAATTACTGGTACTTCATCAACATTTGAACCTGGTTCCACTACAGTACCACTACCTGGAGTAGAAGGATTTTCAGGATTTCCTGGATTTGAAGGATCTTCTGCTTTACCTGGATCTGTAGGATCTTCTGTACCATCTGGAATATAATTAGTATCTTCTCCTGCAACTAATAATTTATAATCGCCTTGAGGTATACCATGTTTTTGCCAGTATTCAGTAACAGAATCTCTCATAACTACATTTGTATTTTCAACATCTTTAGCTGCTGAGAAATCATATCCATCTCCACCTGTTAACATAAAATCATTTATTGCAACTGAATAATATTTATCCATATCTATTGGAGTGCCATCAATTAATTTCATAGAATTAACTTTTCCAGTTTCTTCATTGTAGAATACTTTAATACCTGCAAATTGACCCCAGCCAACACTTTCAGGTTTGATTCCATGTTCTATTACCTTAACTAAATCTGAACCCTTTAGATTCAATCTTATTATAGTATTATCAAAAGGTAATATTTCATACATATCTCCTACTGTTACATCACCTTTTTCTAAGCTTCTTCTAATTCCACCACCATTGTTTATTGCAATTTGTGTTCCAACAACCTGTCTTATTGTTTCTGAAACAACAACTCCTAGATCAGTTAAATTACTATATTTATCATCATTATTTAATCTTTCTTCTAATGTAGTAACTTTTTGTCCAAATATTGGTTGTAATTGTTTTTCTAATGATGACATTATTGCTTCTACATTTTTATCAACTGGTAGTTCTTTTTGAATTTTAGCAAATTGAGTAGTTTCTGGAACTATATCAACTAACTTGTTATCTTTATCAAAGCTCATTGTTAACTTAGATAATCCTCTACCATTGTATCCAGCTTGTACTATTGGAATTCCATTTACTTTTCCTGATACGAATTTATGACTGTGAGCTGTAACTATTGCATCTACACCTGTAACATTTTTAGCTATTTCAGCACCTTCACCAGTTATTTCTTGAGTTTTGCTATCTTGGTATGAAGATGAGTGAGTAAGTGCTATTACAACATCTGCACCTTCTGCTTTAACTATCTTAGAATATTTGTTTAATGTTTCTGTAGGATCTAAGAAATCTAATCCTTCAACATTTGACGCTTTAGTAGTAGTTAAAGTTTCTGGTGTTGCAATTCCTATAAATGCAACCTTAACGCCATTCTTTTCTACTATTATATAAGGCTTAGCATATTCAGAAACTTCTTCAGTTCCTTTCTTAACCATGTTAGCTGCTAAGAATGGGAACCCACCTTCTTTAGACCAAGTTTTTAAGTGTTCTCTTCCCCAGTCAAATTCATGATTACCTATTGCTGAAGCTGCTATTCCCATAGCTTTTAACATTGCTGTTTCTGGTGCACCTTCTAATAGATTTGAAATTGCTGAACCTTGGTATAAATCTCCACCACTTACTGCAATAACACCATAATTATCATTTTCTTTATCTTTATAAGAATTTATAACACCTGCAAGTTTTGCAGCACCAACATTCTTACCAGATTCTAATGCATTACCATGGAAGTCATTAAAGCTTAATACATCAATTGTTTTAGAGTTTTCAGCTTTATTACCTTCTAATTTATTAATTTCTTCTAATTCAGCAGTTAATCCTTTTGATTGTAATTCTTTCTTAACATCATTAACTTTTAAATTAGTCTTATAAGTAACTTTACCATTATTAATTAATTCAACAACTTTAGATCTTAAAGCTAAATTGTCATATTTAACACCAGTTAACTTCCAGTTGTTATCTACATGTCTTGAAATAACTCCATGTTTTACATTTTGAATGTAATCAGCAACCATGTCTCTTATATCTGATAAGCTTTCATTAGTTGAATCGTAAATTTTTTCATATGAACCCTTATCAAATCTTGAAGCTAAACATGAATCTAATCTATAATTATTAACTGTTAAGTAAACCTCATCAGTATCCTTAACTTCACTTCCATCTAAATATGTTAAACTTTCTACTCTTGAACCTATTTCTTTTGAAATATTAAGGCTATAATTAACACCTGTTAAAGTATCATATAAATATCCTCTAAAATCAGGATTAATTGAAATTGTTAAATCACCATCTTTAAATGTATCAAAAATACCTGATGTCCATTCTAAGTATTTCTTTATTTGTTTACCTGTTGTTTTTATAGTATATAGTTTGTTATCAAACTTATAAATATTAGCAATATCTGATTTACTTATATCTCCAGTTTTTAAGTTTGCTGTATTTGATAACATAGCTGAACCTGCAATATGATGAATCTTGCTAGTATCTATTCCTTTAGCTTCTAAAGCCTTATTGGCATAGTATAATTGTACTTCATTTAAGAAATCAGTAACACCTTGAGGTGTAACATATGATTGACAGATTCCCTTAACTTCATCTGCTTCTGCAAGATCTGGACCTACAAGCTCTCCGATTTTTCTCTTACCATCATTTAAAGCGTCTTGATTATATTTTTCTAATGCTGCGCTTAATTCAGGATCTTCTGGAGAATTTTTATCTAATTTAATTAAGCTTGATTTTTTATTCTTTATAGTAACTTTACCTGCTTCTTTTTCTACATTTAATTCTACCTTTGAAACTTCTTTTCCTAAGTTCTTTGGTTGAGTTATTAGTACTCCGTTAACTTCTTCTTCAGCATGACTTTGATGACTATGTCCTGCTATTATTACAGATACTTCTGGATTAAGATTTGCTATATCAGTTGCAGAATCTCCTCTACCATATTCTGAATCTATTCCCATATGTGCTGATACTACAAATACATCAGCTTTATCCTTAGATTTAATCTCTGATATTATTTTCTTAACTTCTTCTGATGGATCAGTAGTAGTATATTCTTTTAGATTTTCTGCATCCCAGTTTACTATATTAGGAGCAACAACACCTATTATAGCTACTCTTACACCATTTACTTCTTTAACAGTATAAGGTCTAAATACTCTTTTTCCATCCTTATAAAGGTTACCACATAATACAGTTACGTTACCTTCTTCTGCTTGACCTATTATAGTATTTAATGTTTTCATCCCAAAATTAAATTCATGGTTTCCTAAAGTATAAGTATCATACCCTATCTTTTTTAAAGCAAGAATCATTGGATCAGTATTTTCTGATAAATAATCTTCCTTTAAAAATATGTGGTTATAATTTCCTTGAATAGTATCTCCGTTATCAACTACTAAAGTATTAGGATTCTTAGCCTTTTCTTCTTTTATAGCTGCTGCTATTTGTGTCATCCCCCCAAAATCTGGTTTGTTTAAAGCATAATCATAATTTTTAAACTTACCATGAGTATCAGTAGTAGCTAAAATTTGAATAGTACTTGCCTCTTTTTCAGCATTTTCTTTACTTTCCCCTTGATTTGCTGTGGCATCTTCATTAGTTACATTAAGTTCTGTACTAATAGGTGCATTTTTCTCAATAGCTTTTACATGTGTAGCTGGTACTAAAAAATTTGCAACTACAGCTAATGCTGTCAAGATAGATGTCAATTTTTTACACTTTCTAATCATCGTACTCCTCCTAATATTAACAAGTAAAATTTCACTTGTAATTATATTCCTTTTGTATTCTATAATATACGAACATTTTTTTCAATATATTTTTTATAATTCGCAAAAATCTATTTATTTTTTACATTTTCTTTACTTAGTACTTTATTTACTTCGTTTATTTATTACATTTTATTCATTAAATTACAAATTATATTAAACACTAACTTTTCTAAAAATAAACTGTAATAGTGATATTTTACCCTTAATTTTGCTTACTTGACAAAATATAAAACAAAAAACCCCAACATATTTGAAAATCAAATATGTTGGGATTTTCACTCTTACCTAATTACTAAACAATGAATTACATTTCTACTATTAGAGATGTACCTTGTCCTCCACCTATACATAAAGTAGCAAGACCCTTCTTAGCGCCTCTCTTCTTCATAGCATATAATAATGTAACTAAGATTCTAGCTCCTGATGCTCCAACTGGATGTCCAAGAGCAATTGCTCCACCATTTACATTAACTTTGCTCATATCAAATCCTAAATCTTTAGCTACAGCTAAACTTTGAGTAGCAAATGCTTCGTTAGCTTCAATTAAATCTAAATCATTGATATTTAAATCAACCTTTTCTAATGCTTTCTTAGTTGCATAGAATGGACCATATCCCATTATTGCAGGATCTAAACCAGCTGATGCATAAGATACTATTTTAGCTAAAGGAGTAACTCCTAATTCTTTTGCTTTATCAGCACTCATAACAACTAAAGCAGCTGCTCCATCGTTAAGACCTGATGCATTACCAGCTGTAACTACACCATCTTTCTTAAAGCATGGTTTTAATCCAGAAAGTGATTCTACAGTACTTCCGAATCTTGGTTGTTCATCTGTATCTACAACTATATCTCCCTTTCTGCTCTTAATAACTACAGGAACTATTTCATCTTTGAATTCTCCACCTTTTATAGCAGCTTCTGCTTTTTGTTGAGAAGTTGCTGCAAAAGCATCTAATTCTTCTCTTGTTAGTCCCCATTTTTCAGCTATGTTTTCAGCTGTAACACCCATATGATAGTTGTTAAATGCATCCCATAATGCATCATTTATCATTGAATCTACCATTTGAACGTTACCCATCTTAGTTCCCCATCTTGAACCATTAACAACATAAGGAGCTCTACTCATGTTTTCCATACCACCAGCTACAACAACATCTGCATCTCCAGCTTTAATCATTTGAGCTGCTAAAGATACAGCTCTTAAACCAGAACCACAAACCTTATTGATTGTAAATGCAGGTACTGCTTCAGGAATTCCTGCCTTTACTGCTGTTTGTCTTGCAACGTTTTGTCCAAGTCCTGCTTGAATAACATTACCTAAAACAACTTCATCAATGTCTTCTACTTTTATTCCAGCTCTTTTTATAGCTTCTTTTACTGCTACTGTTCCTAATTCAACAGCTGTTACATCTTTGAATGCCTTTCCAAACTTTCCTATAGGTGTTCTTGCTGCACTAACAATTACTACTTCTTTCATTTTAAATCCCCCTTAATTACTAAAACGTTCTGTTAAGTTATATGAACATTGCTCTTCTCAACCCTAGAAAATATAATAAGTTTAACTAGAACCAATTATCCCCCTAGAAAAGGAGAGAAGATCAATGAACAAAACTAATAAAATAAGATGTCCTCGTTGTCACTC
>SVCL01000147.1 GCA_015058405.1 Clostridium sp. | reverse complement strand
TATAAAAATATTATTTGAAGCCATAGACAGAAATACAGCATATAAAAATATTTCTGATTTTATGGCTAATTTTATTGATGAAGCTGATATTAAGTTTCATAATTTAGAGCATTATTTTCATGTTTATTTAACAGGTTCTTCTATTGAGGATACTGAGTTTGATGAATGGTTATATTTGAATTTAGAGCTTGATGGATATGAGTATGGGGAAGAAGTTGTTGAGGTTATGGATGGAGTTACTGAGAAAACTATTTTTGTTAAAGGAAATGTGGAAACACCTTGTATTATTGAAATTACTCCTAAGGCTGATTTGAGCGAGATTACTTTGAAGGGATTTGGTGATGATTCTATTGTGGTGAGAAATTTGGTTAAGGGAAATACTGTGGTTATTGATGGAATTAAGGGGAAGGTTACTTTCAATGGAGTTAATAAGTTTAGTGATGTTGAGATGTGGGAATTTCCTAAATTTAAAATTGGTGAAAATAAATTGATAATAGTGGGAAAAGATAAATATAACTTAAAAGTTAAATACAATGAATTGTTTTAAAAATATATAAAAATTGACAACAAAGTAAAAAAAGGTAGGATAAAATTGTAAGAAGTAAGTATATATTACTTGCTTAAAGGTAATTATGAAGAAAAGAATAAAAATTTTATCAATAGCATTAATATTAAGTATTGCATTTATTAATTTTAATTTTGTAGAAAGGGTATCAGCAGGCCCTGCGCCAGCGTTAACATCTTTTAAAATTGAGGCTTATACAAATTATGATGGAAGAATTAAATATGCAAAGAATAGTAGACCTACATTAAATAGTGATAATTTCCCATTGATTATTTATACAACACAATCAGGATATGGGAATTGTAGAGTTTACTTAGATGACAAGGAGTTAAAAAATTATGATGAAAGCTGGATACTATCAAAAACAGGAATAGGTTATATAGTAAACGGTTTTGAAACTATAATTAAAATAAAACCATCTGAAAAAAAACTTTATAAAGGATATCATACAATAGAAATAAAATGTAGTGGTACTGCAGGCGGTGGTATTAGATCAGATTCATTTAGTTTTTATATAGCTTAATTTAATATAAAGTGGAGGTGTGTTATGAGGATAGAGGGGAATAATACTAACATATGTGTTAATAATATTAGAAAAACTGAATATAAGCAAAATGAAAAAAATAAGGTTAAGGAAAATTTAGGATTAGAAAGTAAATTGTCTACAAAAAATTCTGAAATATTTAAAAATAATGATGAGAATACTTTAAAGTTTAAGACGATATATAATAATGCAACCTTAGAAAATATAAATAAAACTTGTGATAATGATGATGAAAGTTTAACAGATGATGAATTAAGTAAAATGTTAGATAAAGATCTTTATGATAGTTGTCATTTAAGTAAAAATGGAATAGAGTATGGTAGTAAAGAATATGAAGATTGGAAGAATAAATGGAAAGACAATTTTGTAGTGCCTTTAGATGCACCAGTAAGAGTAAGAAAAGCCTTAACTGATATTATAGATTCTACAAAAGATGAATTGACTAGAAGTAATTTAGCATGTACAATTTATGATAATCTTAAGGGAGTAGATACATCAGATATAAATTCATATTTTAATTTATGTGACAAAGTTGTTAATGAAAATAATAAATTCATAGATGATATGAATGCTTCAGGTATGGCTAATAACGGTTATATTAAAGTGGCAATAGAAGGTAAAATGAAATTAAATGAGTGTTTATTAAAGCTAAAATCTAATTTAGAAGATATATTTAATAAATAGAATTCAATATTTTGATTAAAAAAGTAGTACAAGTTGTACTGCTTTTTTTATACAAAAAATTAAGGAGATGGACAAATGCTAAATATAAAAGAAAGCATAAACCTAATAGGAGAAAGCAAAATCAAAGAAGAAACAGTAGTCTACATGACAGCCACAGTAACAACAGATTCAAGTGGCACACCAACAGTAGTAACTAATGTTTTAAATGAAGAATTATACAAAGGAAATAGAAAAGAATGTAGAGCAGATATAAGTTCATTTACGAATAATGTATATGAAGTTCAAGATAGAATTTTTGAACAAAGTACAGAAGAACCAAAGGAGGAATTAAATGTTGAAGCTAAATAATAAAGAAATTGTAAACAGTATAGAAGCACTAAAGAATTTATCTACCAAAGAACTAGATGTTAAGACAAGCTTTAAAATAGCAAAGAACATAAAAACAATAGATGAAATAAGCAACGTATTCATTGAAGAGAAAAGAAAGCTAGTAAGTAAATATGGAACTAAAGATGATAAAGGAAATTTAATATGACGTGATGGAGGTATAATATGGATATAGCAATTATTATTGAAATTATTTTAGTATTAGTAGTATGTTTAAAGCAGTATGGTGATAAAAATAATAATAAGTTAGCTATAAGACTAGCATTAATATTAACTATCATTCAAATAATATTAGGTATAATAATATTAATTAAATATATAATAAATATTTATTTATAAAAGAAAGGAGGACAACATTGTTACAACTTTACGATAAAGATCATAATAAAATAGAGGGGTTAATTAGATATGAAGATTACAAGATAGAAAGTGTATTAGAGAGCTGCGATAAAACACTTTCTTTTTTATATCCCAAAGTAGCTGCAGTAAACATTGAACTTGAAGGATATATTCAAAATAAAACAGATGAATTTGTTATAAAAGAAATTTCTAATCATGATGAAGATTATATTTCTGTATTAACAAAAGAGAACTGTAAGAAAAACATCCTGTTCCTCATGGAATATTATCCAAGAGATAAAAGATATTTATAGAGTTGAACTAATCTTTTATAGCTTAAACAAAAGTTATAAAAGTTTATGAGAAGATTGGTCAAGATAAGGGAGTTTATTTTATGGACTCTCTTAATCTTATAAGTTTAGATTATAACAATGATACAAATGATTACTATACAAGAATAAGAGCAGAAGGAAAAGATGGTTTAAAGCTTGATGGTAAAGGATATTTAGAAAATTATCAGTATTCTAATAAGATAAAAACTTTTTATTGGAAAGATGAAAGATACACTATTTTAGAAGATTTAAAAGAAGATGCAGCTGCAAAGTTAGAAGAGCTATCTAAACCAAAGAAATCCTATAGATGTGAGATTCAAGATTTAGCAAAGATAAATAAAAAAGAGTATAGTATTTTAGATTTTAACTTAGGTGATATTATAACTCTAATTTCAAAGAAAGATAGGTTTAGAGATAAGCAAAGAATTGTAAAGATTATAGAATATCCAGATGAACCTGAAAGAAATGAAGGTGAATTATCAAATACTATGGCATCCTTTGAAGATATTCAGAAAGAAGCAAAAGAAGTATATGAAACAGTAGATAATATAACAAGTGATGATGGGACAATTTCTGAAAGTGCTATTAAAGATGTAGTAAAGCACATAGTCATTGATAAAGCAGATATTAATAGTCTAAATGCAGTTAGTGCAAGGGTTGGAACATTAGAAGCAACTTCAGCAACAATAAATGATCTAAAAGTATTTAAGGCAGATGTAGATAAGTTAGCTAAGGGTTGGAGCTAAACCAGATGGTATTTTTGGAGAAGAAACTAAACAAGCTGTGATGTGGTATCAGGAAGTTAACGGAATAAGTAAGGATGGAGTAGTTGGAAGTAAAACTTTTAGATATATGTTTAAAGTGTCATAGATGTATGAAATTTTAAGCTGATATTATGTATAAAGTTGGTGAAAAGATATGAAAATTATTGTATAATTAGTTAAAAATGTATATAAAAACTAAATTGTATAAGGAGTATAAGATGAATATTTTTGAGGTTAATAGTAGTGATATAGAATGTTTAGATGCAAAGCAACTTACAGAATTGTTATCAAAGTTATTATATTTAGAAGCTAATGAATATGGTATTCCAAAGTCTAACGTTAATTGCTCTCTAAATATAACTATTCCTGATGGAGGCGAAGATGGTTCTATAAAGTGGGATGATGGTCCAAATAAAACAAACTGGTTCAAAGGAAGATATAATCTTTTTCAATGTAAAGCAACTGATATGCCACCTAAAAGCTGTGAAAAAGAAATTATTTATAAGGATAAGTCAGGAAATATAAGATTAAAGCCACAAGTAGAAAAGGTGTTTGAAGAAGGTGGATGTTATATATTATTTTGTAATAAATCATCAAATCCTGCCAAAAATGCACCGAAAATTGAAGCTTTCAGGAAAGCAATAAAAGAAGCAGGAAAAAGTTATTATAATACTGCTAAAATTAATATATATGATTGTGACAAAATTACAGAATGGACTAATTGTTATTTAGGTGCAGTAATGTATGTTTTAAAGTGTAGAGGAATCGAAAAGAGTGTATCTTCATTATTAACATGGCAAGAGTGGAGTGGATATCAGCAGTTTAAGTATAATTATGAAACTGATGAAGAAATTGAAAAAGATATTAACCAGTTAAGGGAGTTATATAGCTCTGGAACAAAAAAAGTTGCTAGAATTATTGGTTTATCTGGTTTGGGCAAAACAAGGATGGCTTTGGAAACATTCAAGGAAGATGAAAATGATATAATACAAAGTACTATTAATAAAAATGTAGCATATATTGAGGTTGCTAATAATGATGCTGAAATAATAAAATTATTTAGAGATTTACGAAGAAGAAATATGGCTGCGATAATTGTAGTTGATAATTGCAGTATTCATCTACATGATCAATTAGAAAAAGAAGTAATGCATAGTGATTCAAGATTAAGTTTATTAACTTTAGATTATAATATAGAAAAGGGGAGAGGTTCATATCCGATTATAGAATTAAAGAAAACTTCAGATGAAATTATAAAAAAGATAATAAAACAATCTTATGAAACCATATCAGATGAAGATATAGAAAGAATAATAAAATTTGCAGAAGGATTTCCACAAATGGCAGTTCTTTTGGCAGAAGCAAGATTAAACGATGAAGAAACTATAGGACAATTAAATGATACAGATTTAGCTAAAAAACTTTTATGGGGTAGAGAGGAACGAAATGAAGAAAAATATGAATTTATTAAAGGATGTGCTATATTTGAAAATTTCAAATATGATGAAGGAATTTCAGAACAGGTTAAGTATATTGCAAAAAATATTTGTGATAATAGAATAAATGAAGAAAATTATTATAAATATGCAAATTATTTTGTAAAAAGGGGAATACTGGACAAGAGGGGGAGATTCTTAGCTGTTACACCTCAACCTTTAGCAGTACGTTTAGCTGCAGAATGGTGGCAGGAATGTAATCCTGAAAAAGGAAAGAAGGTATTATTATCTGAAATGCCTGGAAATATGGTAGAGTATTTATGCAATCAGATTAGTAAATTACAATTTGTAGAGGAAGCTCGCAGTTTGACTAGGAATGTATGTGACTGTATAGACCCTTTTGACCAAGCGGAAGTACTTTTTTCTAAAAGAGGAGGAAGAATCTTCCGCGCGTTAGCAGAAGTTAATCCGTTGGAGTCATCTGAGATATTATATAATATTTTAAAAAATATACCATTACCTAAATTAAAAGAAATTTCTCAAGAAAGAAGAGAATTAATTTGGGCATTGGAAAGACTATGTTTTTGGAAAGATTCATTTTATAACTCTGTAAAAGTATTATTAATGTTGGCGGCAACAGAGAACGAACATTGGTCTAATAATGCTACAGGGATTGCAGAAGATTTATTTAATATATGTAGCATAGGAACGCAGGCAGAACCAAAAGAAAGGTTAAATGTTATAGATGAAATGTTAGAAAGTGAAGAAGATGTTTATATTAAGTTGGCTATTAAATTACTTGGTAATGGAATTAAAATAAAATCAGTTTCATCTATAAGTATGAATGTATTACAACAGGGAACAAGGGCTACTCAGAAACCTTGGAGGGCACGAGTATGGGAAGATATATTTAATTATTGGAAAGAAATTATGTTAAGGTTAACAAATATTTCTTTGGAGAATAATGATATTTCAAAATTATCTATGGAAGAAATTTCTAGAAACTTTAATACTTTAATCCATTATGGTAGAATAGATGATTTGGATAAGTGTTTACAAAAAGTTGGCGAGCATCAAGGTTATAAGTGGCCAGATATGTTTAAAGCTATTAAAGGAGCGGTAAAACATTATAAAGATAAGATACCTAAAGTAGGAATAGAAAAATTGAATGAATGGTTTGAATTATTTAAACCTAAAGAATTATCAGATAAATTAAAATATATAGTTTGTATACCTGATTTTGATGTAGAAGAAGATGAAAAAGGAAGATGGGTAAATCTAGCTGAAGAAAAAAGTAAAGAATTTGCTAGAGAATGCATAGATAATATAGAATTATTTTATGAATTCTTAGATATTGTATTTGAGGGCGAGGTAAGAGTAGGAAATGCTTTTGGACAAGAACTTGCCATATCAGATATAGATATAGAAGACTTTATTAAAAGAAGTATGGAATGTTTAAGAAAGTGTAAAGTCCCTAATCCTAATGTGTTAATAGGGGTACTATCAAAACTTAGAGAAGCTGATAATGCTATAGTGGATAAATATCTTGATATCATAGCCCAAGATAAAGAGTTAAATAAATATATATGTGTGATAACCAAAAGTATAAATATGAAAAATTCTGATATATCTAGAATTATTAGACTGATTAAAGAAAATAGAATAACTATTTTAAGTTTGAAAGATTTGATATATGGAGTATGGGATGATATAGATATAAAGATACTAATAGATTTATTGAAACAGATATGTAAAATAGGTTTAGAAGGCAGAATTATTTCATTATATATTTTAGATAGAATAGATGTTGAAAAAGATTTGGATTTAGAAAAGTTATGGATTGATTCTATAGTAGATATTGATATGATTCATAATTTAGATAAATATTTGCAAATGAGTAATTATAATTATATATGGTATGAAAATTTGCAAAAACTAGTATCAGATAGAAAAAACAAAAAATATTTAAAAGAATTATATAATAAAATTTTAGTCGCAGAATTTAAATGTTTGGAATTTAATTATTCGTTTGAAGAAAATCACCAAAGAATATTAGGAATTTTAATTGAAAATAATCCATCATATATGTGGGGATTATTTGAGAAAACAATATTAAGTGCAAATGAAACAGAGATAGAAAAGGTTATTGAATTATTAGAGGCACAATGGTTACATCTAGATGATGGTGCAAGTTTGATAGAGTTTTTTAAAGAAGAAGATATATTAAAAAGTTTAGGGGTTTATGGTAAAAAGTTTGCGCAAGTAATGGTAAAAGTTATTAGAAAATACGATACTACTGGAGATGAAAAAAGATTCAATATTATATTAAGAACAATAATTGAACAATATGGTGCTGAAGATGAAAACTTATTGGAATGGATTTTTAGTAAAATGGGACCAATGTCATTTTCGGGATCGTTAGTACCATATTATAAGGATAAAATAGAGGTATTGAGTGAGTATAGTTCTTATAAAAATACAAAAGTAAGAGGTTGGGCTATTAAATGTATCAGTGGAGTAAAAAAACAGATAGAGAATATTAAAATACGTGAAGAAGAAGAGAAGAATGGGATATTCTAAGTGATTTAATAAATTGAAGAGCTATTTATAAGGGGCAAAAACCTATAGTAATAAAAAAGGTGTTCAAAACGAACACCTTTTTTCATATCTTCAAAAAGATTAGAACATAGGTAAGCGTAAAAGTTTTGGCGTCTTTTATTGCTTCAAAAATAGTAATAGGCCGTATAAAAAATTTTGTGTAAATAGAATAAAAATAGCTTCTTCTTGGCAATAATCAAAATAACAAATTATTGCAAGAAGGAGTTTTTTGTATGGGAAACGTGTCGAAAGAATTATTAAGAGAATATATTAAGGAG
>SVCL01000146.1 GCA_015058405.1 Clostridium sp. | reverse complement strand
AGGGTATGTATCAGGACAATATGTTCAAGAAGGAGCAGGAAGTGCACCAGTTCAGCAAGCACCATCACAAGAAAGTGCAAGTGCAGGAACAGGACATGTAGTTAATATATCAAGTAGTTTAAATGTAAGACAATCAGCAAGTACAGGCTCTGCGGTAGTAGGATCACTAAGAAACGGACAGACGTTTAATATTATAGGAAAGAGCGGAAGTTGGTACCATATCCAAGAAGGAGGAGTAACAGGATATGTATCAGGACAATATGTTCAAGAAGGAGCAGGTTCTAATGATTCAACATCAGACAATGGAACTCAACCTAGTAGTGGAAGAGGAATAGTTGTAAATATAACTAGTAGTTTAAGAGTAAGATCAGCTTCAAGTACAAGTTCATCAGTGATAGGATATTTAAGAAATGGACAAGGAGTAAATATTATAGGAAAGTCATCAGGCTGGGTTCAAATAAACTTTAATGGTAGAACAGGATTTGTAAGTGCGGATTATATTAGAGAATCATTTGGACATGAATCAAGCGCAAGTTTCCAACAAGTATTGGATGTAATGAGACAACATTTAGGAAGTCCATATGTGTGGGGTGGTTCAGGAGAGTTTTTAACTACTGAAGGTTTAAATGCTTTGAGGAGAACTTTCCCAGTACAAGCTGCAGCTGGTTTGTATAATAGAGCAGCGCAATATGTAAATAGAGGTCTTAGGGCTTTTGATTGTTCAGGGCTTATGCAATGGGGATATAGACAAGTTGGTATAAGTATTGGAAGAAGTACTTGGGATCAAATTAATGATGGAAGAGAAGTTTCATTAAGCAGCTTACAACCAGGAGACTTATTATTTTATTCTAACTTACAACATGTAGGTATGTATATTGGTAATGGTCAATGGATAGAAGCACCTAATAGTAGTGCTGATGTAAGAATAGTATCAGTTCCTTGGGGAAAGATAGGTAGAGCTAGAAGAATTCTATAAGGTGATAGATAAGGTAATCTATAAGATAAATGTAATGTATTTATTTTATAGGTTACCTTTTTATTTATTGTAGAACTTATTGAATAAATTTAAGGATTATGAATATGTATATTATATAAAATATTTTTTATATAAGAAAAAAATAAAAATGGTAATAATAGAAGATATGAAATAAAAAAACAAAGGGTGATAAAATTGAAAATAGAGAGGTCAGTAATAATAATTGACGGAAATAGTTATTTAAAGGAAGGGATGAAATCAAATACTTTAGTCGAATATAAAAATGAACGTTATTTAGATTTAACTTTGGAGCTAGTGAAAAGTTTTAGCGATGTAGTGGTACTTAGTAGAGAAAATGATATTTTTGAAGGATATAAAGAATTTAATATTAATGATTTGGATACTAGATTAATATTAAGTTTATATGAAGGTCTTAAGAGAATAAAAAATTCTAAAGCATTATTAATTTCTATTAATATGCCATTATTAGAAAAAGGTTTGTTGGAACATATGGGGAAAATTGATTTTTCAGAAAATATATTAGTACCATTTGCAAATAAAAAAATTCAAAAGTTATGTGCTATATATGATAAAAATATAGTAACATATTTAGAAAAAATGATATCTGATAAGAACATTAATTTTAATAGATTATTAGATGAAGTTAGTGTGAGATATATATTTCCAGAAAGAGAAGAGAGCTTTATAAGTGTAGAATCTTTAGAAAATTATTTGCTGATAAAAGAAAAAGAATTATATAATAAAATATAATAATGTGTTAAGAAGAGTATATATAAAACGCAGGTTACAGCGTTTTAGTATTTTGCGTACTAAATTTAAAATGTAAGGAGGTAGTTATTGTAAAACTAGTAGCCTTATAAATAATCTTTTTATAAGTTTTTCAATAACATAGTTATGTATAAAGCTTGTATTATATTAATTAATGATAAAGTGTATACTGGGGAAGATGAGGACTATACAGGAAGAGACATAGCTAACTATTTAAAAGAAAATAAATTTGATATTTCTTCATATACAATATTACCTAAGGTTAAAGATATATTTTATAGATTTTTAGTTAAGTGTTGTGATGAATATAGAGTGGATTTAGTATTAGTTATTGGAGGAGAAGATATTTCTAATGATACTATTGATGAAGTAAGTGAAGAATCTATGATAGTAAAGATGAATAATCTACCAATAAGAAGAAGAAAAAATACAGCTATAATTACCTTGAAAGATGATACTATTATTAATAACATAGATATTGATATACTAAAGGATGTAGCTAAAAGGATACAAAATAGCATAGAAGATATAGTATAGGTGTAGTTTTATACTTCACCTATATTTTTAAATAAGGGGGATAAAAAATATGATACGAAATGTTAAGTTAAAAGATGCAAAAGAAATTGTGAATATTTATAATCACTATATATTAAATACTAATATTACTTTTGAAATAGATGCTTTAACATCGGAAGAAATGGCTAATAGGATAGAAAGTAAAACTAAAGATAATCCATGGATAGTCTATGAAGAAAATAATAATATTTTAGGCTATGCTTATGTGGGAGAATTTCGTGGCAGAATAGCAGATAGATTTACAAAAGAAGTGTCTATATATTTAAAGAAAGATGTAGTTAGCAAAGGGATTGGAACAAAATTAATGAATGCTTTAATAGAAAAGTGTAAGAATGAGTATGATATTCATACATTAATATCTGTTGTAACTATGCCTAATAATGCAAGTACGGCTATACATAAAAAGTTCGAATTTAAAAGAGCTGGATACTTTAAAGAAGTAGGATTTAAGAATGATAAATGGTTGGATGTAGAATATTTGCAATTGATTTTGTAAAATAATAAAAAAGGATTTTATGTAAGCGAAATTATCGTTTTACATAAAATCCTTTTTAGTTTAATTAGTTTCTTTAAAGTTTATGAACATTTGTAGCCATAGGACCTTTAGGAGAATCTTCTATTGTAAAAGAAACATTTTCTCTTTCATGTAGTTCCTTCTTAGGACTATCATCTTGGATTTGGGAAAAATGTACGAAAATATCATTTCCGTCATCACAAGAAATAAAGCCATAACCTTTCTCTATATTAAACCATTTTACAGTACCTGTGGTGCTTGCCATTTTAATCTCTCCTTACAATAATTATCATTTATAGTATTAGCAAAATATTAAAAAATACTCCTAAAAATTAAGAAATTTTATATTTGTAGAGAAAAATAAGAAAATGAATACAATAATAGAAATGATGTTTTTAATTTGGAGAAGACTTATGGATTATAGTAAGTTTTATGACTTTGTGAATGATTATATGAATGAAAATATAAATAGCAATAACAATAATACTAGCAATACATCTAATAATAGTACATTTACTTCTGGTACTCAGGATTTTGCTTGTGGACAGGATATACCAAATGGATTTCAAGGAGCTAATCCACAGCTTGTATTACTTGTAGGCGAGATATTAGGAAATGTAATGTCTCAAAGTTTGCCTTTTAATTTACAAAATTTTATAGGAAATTGGTTGCAATTAGTAGGTCAGATTATAGAAACATATAATTCTCAACAACAATACATGCAGGCTGGACCAGGAAGGTATTATGATATAAGAAATATTAATATAAATAATCCTTTTTGCCAAGATAATAATCCATCAACTACAGGAGCTACAGATGATAAAGGAGGAGTAGTTAGAAGGGATGGTGATGGTAGTGATTATGATACTTCTTACGAAACTTTTTCAAATAATACTGAATTAAAAGAATATATATCAGGATTAAAAGAATATATATCAGGATTAAAAGAGGAAATAGAAAATTTAAAGACAGAAATTGAGAAATTAAAAAGTGAGAGGAAATAAAACTTTTACAGAAAAAATCCTCTCTCACTTTCTTATCTACGCCACATAATTATGGCATCTTCCTTATTATCTTTATAATAATTTTTTCTTATACCTTCTTCTATAAAATCAAACTTCTTATATAGATTTTGAGCAGGAATATTAGAAGCTCTAACTTCTAAGGTAAGAGCCCTACAGCCCCATTTAGATGAATGTTCTATTAAAGAATTAACTAATAAGCTGCCAATGCCCTTTTTTCTATGATCTGGATGAACTGCAATATTAGTTATATGACCTTCGTCAACAATAGTCCATACGCCAGCAAATCCTACAGGCTTATTATCACATTTAGCAACAATATATTTAGCAAGAGGATTGCTTAATTCTTTTGTAAAGGAATCTAAAGACCAAGATTCTTTTAGACTTAAAGTACTTATTTCAAGAACTTCGTTTAAGTCTTCTTGGGTCATTAAACTAAGCTTGACACTCATTCATCTTTAACCTTCTTTCTAATTCTCTTTCTGCTTGAGGTTTCTTTAAGTAGATAGGTGCAGAATTGGGGTCATCACTAATTCCTTTGTTTAAAAGTTTAATTCCTAATTCTCCAAGGGAAGAAGCTCTTATTATAGATAAATGGTTTGGAGCAAAGTGTGCTTCAGGGAAATTATCTATTATGTATTGTTTATGTTTAGCTACTCCATCTCCAGTAAATATAACTTTTTCATTTTTTTCTTTTAATAATGATATTAAATCATCTAAGTCCATAGGTGTAGGTTCAAGAATATTATCAAGTTCACCATTATTATTCTTATATAAACCTACATAAACATTTTCTCTTAAAGCATCCATAATAGGACATATAATACCATCAAAAGCTATTAAACTGTAAGCTAAAGCATCTAGAGATGAAATGCTTACATAAGGCTTATTGCTTCCAAAGCTTAATCCTTTTATTGTAGCCATTCCGATTCTAAGTCCAGTAAAAGAACCAGGTCCTTTAGATACTACAAATCCATCAACATCATCGATTGTTAAGTTGCTTTCCTTTAGAAGATTTTCGATCATTGGCATAAGAAGAACTGAATGTTCTCTTTTTTCATTTAAAACATATTCTCCAAGTAAAGTATCATCTTTAAGTAAAGCAACAGTAGCAACTTTAGATGAAGAATCTGTACTTAATACTATCATTATTTCAACTCCTTAATATAATCATATCTATCGCCATAGCTAGTTAAAGTTATTTTTCTATAATTTTCACCAAGAGATAGATCTTTAGAAATGTGAATATGTAAATATTCTTTTGGAAGTATTTCTTCAATATAGTTAGCCCATTCAATTATTGATACAGCATCAGAGAAGATATAGTCATCAAAACCTATAGCGTAAATTTCATCTGGATCGCTAACTCTATAAACATCAAAGTGATTTAAGTTAAGTCGTCCACTATCATATTGATTAACAATATTAAAAGTAGGACTAGTTATTGTATCATCTATTTCAAGACCTTTAGCAATTCCTTTAGTTATATGGGTTTTTCCAGTACCTAAATCTCCAGTTAAACAAATAATGTCACCAGGAGTTAATAATTTACCTAATTGAAATCCAAGGTTTGTAGTTTCTTCTATACTATTTACATTAAAATACATGTATAAACTCCCTTCAATTTTTTATCCTATCTACTATTTTATCCAATTCTACATAAAAAGAAAGTATATATTGAAATTTTAGATAATGTGTTAATAAAAAATAATAATTATATTTATTAAGTTACTTATTTGATTTTACATTAATAGTGATTAAGTTTATATAATAGTCATATATTAGTAAAGTGTGAAACTTTATCTTTATAGTGAATGTCTAGCATGACTTGTAATTGACAAAATATAGGTGTAAACTAATTTATGATTTTAAAAATATAAGTTTTTATATATTAAAACATGTATTATTGATATAATTATAAATAAATCAATATAATTCAAGAGGTGATACTGTGAAGCAACTAACATTTGTGATGTTGTGTATAACTTTTATATTATTTTTAGGTCTTGGGACATTTTCTGATAATACAGTAGCTAATCCTGTTGATTCCATTGAGGGAGAAAGGGATTTATATTTAAATATAATTACATCTAATAAAATGCAATATGAGATGGTTAAGAAAATAGTTAAAGATAAGCATAATGTAGAATATATTATTTCATCAGAAGAAGAGGGAAAGAGTTTTGAATTTAATGATGAAATAATAAATAATGTTTCAAATATGGACTTGTTTTTATATAATGGTTTGATAACTGAGCCGTGGAGTTCAAGTTTAATTAGTAAATTAAATAAGTCAAGTTTGGGGACAATAAATACCATAAGAGGTATTAGAACAATATCTACTCAAGTGGACAATCATAATGTGGATAATCCATATGTATGTACAGCTTTAGAAGAGTATAAAGTTATTTTATATAATATTAAATCTGCAATTCAAGATAAAGATTCCAAGAATAGGGACATATATGAAAAGAACTATAACGAAGAAATAGAAAAGTTAACTGAAATTATAGATGGAATAAAAAAAGATAGAAAAGATTTAAGTGAGTATCAATATATTGCTTTAGATAATAATATGGACTATTTTTATAGAGCTTTAGGAATAAATACTTTAAAGGTAGGGAAAGATAAAACTATAGCTCAAGTAGTGATAGATAATAAATTAGATCCTGCTAAAGTTTTAGTTTTAAAAGATACTAGAACAGAGTTACATGAAGAAGGATTTAGGGTAGTTAATTTACAAAGTTATGCCACTAATTCAACTATTGAGGATATGATTGTAAATAATTATAAAACTTTTTATGATTTTATAGAAAAAAAGCAGAATAAATAGTTGCTTTTTAAATAGATATAATATATAATTAATCTTGTCCTAAAGGGGTATGGCTCAATTGGTAGAGTAGTGGTCTCCAAAACCATTGGTTGTGGGTTCGAGTCCTACTGCCCCTGCCACAAAGATCGTAAGCGAAATGCTTACGGTTTTTTTTAGTTAAAAAGTTGTTTATATGTTATAACATAAAATTAATTTGAGCATATAATATTTTGTAATACTTATATGAGGAAATGAACGGAATTAAACGTATAAAGAAAAGATTTAGAAAAGAAGCTAATCCTGTTTTTACTATGGAGGATGCAGAAAGGATAGCAAAAGAATTAGATATTGATTTTTCTAAGGAAAAGTTTGATTTATTGCAGTTTGAAATGGGACTTAATGTAGAGCTTGAGCATGGATTGCATGATAAGAATACTAATGTAACTAATAATGATCCTATATTAACAGGGAAGATTGCATTAGCTCATTTGAATGAATTTCCGGATTACTATACAAGGTTGAAAAAACTTGAAGATGAAGCTAAGGAATATTGGTCAAAACAAAATAATTATTTATAAAAATATAAAAATAAAAAAATATAGATATAATGGGTATAATTGTTTTGTTGCACAATAAGTACTAACAAAGAATATATTTCATAGTATTTTAATGCTTTTTAAGTAGATAATAATAAGGAAGTTACTTACTTAGGAGGTTTTGAAAATGAATAAAAGTTCATGTGGTTGTAGTTGTAATAAGGGTACTCAAAAAGGATTAACTTCAGAACAAGGAAACGGAATTACCAAATCAGGTAAGGATAATAAGCCAAATCCAAAGTCAGCAACAAATAATCAATGGTGATAGTGTATAATTTGTATTGATGAAAAAAGAGAAAACTTCTAATAATTAATAAGTGTTAATTATTAGAGGTTTTTTCTTTATGGGGAAAAATTCAAATTTAGCATTGACTATGACGCGAGGTCATAGTTTATCATAAGGTTGTAAGGATATTTAAGGAAAAGAGTGAGGAGATTAAAATGTTTTTTAAAATTAAGGAATTAGCAGATATAGTGGGGATAAGCGTACGTACTCTTCATTATTATGACAAAATTAATTTGTTGAAGCCAAATGCTATAAAGGATAATGGATATAGATTATATAATGAAAGTGATTTGGAGAGATTGCAGCAAATACTATTTTTTAAAGAATTAGATTTTACTCTTCAAGAAATAAAGGAAATTCTAGATAATCCTAATTTTAATAGAGAAGAAGCCTTAAATATTCATAAAAAGTTATTAACAGAAAAAGTTAATAGATTACAAAAAATAATAAATAATGTGGATAAAACATTGAAAGAAATGAGAGGCGAGATAAAAATGAGTAATAAAGAAAAGTTTGACGGATTCGATATGAGCGAAATAGATAAATATAAAGAAGAAGTAAAGAGAAAATATAAGGATACTGATGCTTATAAGGAAAATGAAGAGAAGACAAGTAAATATACTAAAGATGATTGGAATAGGATTAATGAAGGAATGAATGCTATTTTTAAAAAGTTAGCTGGACTTATGGATAAATCTCCAGAGGACAAAGAAGTTCAAGTGGTAGTAGAAGAGTGGAGAAATTATATAACAAAGAATTTTTATAACTGCACAATTGATATTTTTAGAGGCCTTGGTCAAATGTATGTTGCTGATGAACGTTTTAAGAATAATATAGATAAAATAAATTCAGGATTGGCAGAATTTTTAAGTGAAGCCATTAAGAGTTATTGCGATAAATAGATATTTTAATAAAAAAGAAAAAGATAATAATATAGTAAAAATCCACTGAATAATTAAATATTCAGTGGATTTTTCATTTTAAATAGTTAATGATTGAACTATACTAGTATTATAGTAATGAATAAGAAGGTAGGGAGTGCTTTTATGAATAAGTTAGAAAAGTTAAGGAATTTAATGAAAAAATACAAATTTGATTATTATATAATTCCAAGTGCAGATCCACATCAAAGTGAATATGTACCAGATGCATATAAGGGGAGAGCTTATATTTCAGGATTTACTGGATCAGCAGGTACTTTGCTTATAGGAATGGATGAGGCTTTCTTATGGACAGATGGACGATATTTTATACAAGCTGAACATCAGCTTGAAGATTCAGGAATAAAACTTATGAAAATGAGGACAGAAGGATATCCTTCTTTAGAGGAATGGATAGAATGTAATATTAAGAAAGATGAAGTTTTAGCTTTTGATGGAAAAGTGATATCAAAAAACGAATTCTTAATGTATAAAAATATTGCTAGTAAGAATAACTTTAGTATAGATATGAATATAGATATTCTAGATGAAGTTTGGGAGGATAGACCAGAAGTTCCTAGGGATCCAATATTCATTCATGACATCAAATTTGCAGGTAAATCTACAGAGGAAAAGTTAAGTGAAGTTAGAAAAGAAATGGAAGTTTTAGGTGGAGAAAATTACATTATAACATCATTAGATGATATAGCATGGTTGTTTAATATAAGAGGTAATGATATTAGTTATAATCCAGTGTGTATGTCTTATGCTTTAGTAAATAAGAATAATGCGGTTTTATATATAAGTTTTGATAAAGTTGCAAATGAAGTAAAGCTTGCTTTAGAAGATGCAGGGGTTGAATTAAGAGAATATTCGGAAATTTTTAAAGATGTTAAAAAATTAAAGGAATCTGTTATAATAGATGGTACTAAAGTTAGTGCAAAGATATTTTCGCTAATAGATAAAGGAGTTAAAGTAATAGATTATCTGAATATAACAACAACTTTAAAAGCGATAAAAAATAAAGTTGAAATAGCTAGCATTGAAAAGTCACAAATTAGAGATGGTGTAGCTATGGTTAAGTTTACTAAATGGCTTAAAGAAAATATAGGTAAAATTGAAATTAGTGAAATTTCAGCTTCTGATAAACTTGAAGAGTTTAGAGCGAAAGGAGAAAATTTTAAAGGTTTAAGTTTTAATACTATAGCTGGATATAAATCTAATGCTGCTATGATGCATTATTCAGCAACTAAAGAAAGTGACAGAGTATTAAAAAATGAAGGAATGTTACTTATTGATTCAGGAGCTCAATATTTAGATGGAACTACTGATATTACAAGAACTTTCGTATTAGGAAAACTAACAGATGAGGAGAAGAGAGATTTTACACTTGTATTGAAAGGCCATATCAATCTTGCTGCAACTATATTTTTAAAAGGTTCAACAGGAATAAATCTAGATTCTATAGCAAGAAGACCTTTATGGGCATATGGAATAGATTATAAGTGCGGTACAGGACATGGAGTAGGATTCTATCTTAATGTACATGAAGGACCACATGGAATAAGACCAAAAGGAAATAATATAGAATTGAAACCAGGAATGATAGTTACTAATGAACCTGGAGTATACAAAGAAGGAAAGCATGGTATAAGAACAGAAAATATTATGGTAGTAGAAAAGTTATCATCAGATAAAGAAATGGGAGAATTTTATAAGTTTAGAACTGTAACATATGCTCCTATTGATTTAGATGGAATAGACTCATCACTTTTAAATGATGAAGAGAAAGCTTGGCTTAATTCTTATCATAAAGAAGTATATGAGAAGATATCTCCATATTTAAATAAAGAAGAGAGAGAATTTTTGAGAAATGTAACTAAAGAAATAAAATAGAAAGCAGATTTATAAGGCGAGGCAAAGAATGAGAAAAGAAGAAAAAAAGGAAACAATTAAATTTATTATATTTATGTTATTGGTAATGTTATCAATAGTAATTGTTGTTAAGAATTGGCATTTTATAAGACACTTAAGGGTAGAGAAGATTGTTGAGTATCTTAGATCGAAGGGACCTTTTGCTACGATAATATTTTTAGGAATATATGCAGTGAAGCCTTTTATAATAGTTATGCCAAGTAATATAGTAGCAATAGTTGGTGGTATTATATTTGGTCCAGTAAAGGGATTTCTTCTTTCAATGCTAGGGTTCTTTATATCTGGAACTATTGCATTTTATTTATCTAGAATTCTTGGTAAAGAATTTGTGCAAAAGTTAGTAGGAAATAAATTTATGAAGTTAGATGATAATATGAAAAATAATGGATTTAAAATATTGTTTTTTCTAAGGCTGCCACCCGTACTTCCTTATGATCCATTAAGTTACGCTTGTGGATTTACTAATATAAATTATTGGGCCTTTATTATAGCTTCTGTATTAGGTGTGGTACCAGAGACATTATGTTATTCAATAATGGGAAAGAATTTATCTAATCCATTTTCAGCTAAATTTATTATACCTATAGTTATTGTTGTGTTAGTTACTATATTTTCAAAAAGAATAATGAGTTTAAAAAATAGTTAGAACCACTAAATCAAAGAAAAGAAATACTAGTGGTTCTTTTCTTTGATATTAGACTTTTCATATAATATTTATAGATTAATTTAGTAGGAAGAGGCGGAAAAGTTATGGATATGATTATGAGATCGGTATGGGCAGAAATTGATTTAGATGCTATTAAATTTAATATAGAAAATATAAAAAAGTTATCTAAGGATAAAGAGATAGTAGCAGTAGTAAAAGCAGATGCATATGGACATGGCGCAGTAGATGTAGTACCAACTCTACTAGAAAGTGGTGCGAAAAAGTTAGCTGTTGCAATGATTAGTGAAGCTCAAGAACTTATAAGAAATAACGTAACAGCACCTATTATAATTTTGGGTTATACACCTTTAGAATATGGAGAATTATTAGTAACTAATGAAATTGAACAAACTGTATATGATTTAAGTTATGCTCAAGAATTATCAAAGATAGCGTTATCTTTAGGTAAAAAAGCAAAAATTCATATAGCTATAGATACAGGAATGGGAAGAATAGGATTTTTACCAAATGATGAGAGTATAAATATTATTGAAGAAATATCAAAACTTCAAGGAATCGAAATAGTAGGTATATTTACTCATTTTTCTACAGCAGATGAAAAGGATAAGGAATATACTTACGAACAATTCAAAAAGATTAAGTCTGTAATCAATGAATTAGAAAAAAGAAATATAAATATCCCTTTTAAACATGTTTCAAATAGTGGAGCTATTATGGATTTACCAGAAACATATCTAGATGGAGTAAGAGCTGGAATAATACTTTATGGGTATTATCCATCAGAAGAAGTAGAAAAAGAAAGATTACCATTAAAAAAGGCTTTAACATTAAAAACTAAGGTTTCTCATGTTAAGGAATTAGATGAGAATATGTATGTAAGTTATGGTAGAAAGTTTAAAACTAGTAGAAAGACTAAAGTTGCAACTATACCAATAGGATATGCAGATGGATATTCAAGACTTTTAAGTGGAAAAGCAAAGGTTATTATTAAAGGGAAGATTGCAGAGGTTATAGGAAACATATGTATGGATCAATGTATGATAGATGTAACTGATATAGAAGAAATATCAGTAGGAGATGAAGTAATACTTTTAGGTTCAGAAGGAAATTTAAGATTTGATGCAGATGATATGGCGAATATTCTTGGGACTATAAATTATGAGATTCTTTGCATGATTAAACAAAGAATTCCTAGAGTTTATTATAAAAATGGTGAAGTGGTTAATGTTAGAAATTATATCTAATTAAAAATAAGGATTTAGGATCACAAATTATAATTTGTGATCTATTTTTTTACTTTATTATAGTTTGTTAAGAAGCAATTTACTTCATACAAATAAGAAGCCAAAGAAGTAAAGTTAGAGAAGTTATTAACTTTGCAATTGTAGTTTATTAAATAAGGAGTATTAGTTGTTTTATTAATATATTTTAATTTATCATTTAATGACTTTAATATTTTAGATACATCGTAATTATTATTTTTGATTATGATAATAAATTTATCTTCGTGTAGGTAAAAAGGAATTCCGATATTTCTAAATGTCATTAATAAAACATGTGCAAAATCCAATATACAATTATTAGCTGCTGACCTTCCTAATAATTTAGAGATGGAGTTTATTTTTTTTATATTAAAATATAACATAGTAAATTCAATTTTATTATTGTAATAGTAGAATAGGTCTTTAAAAAGAGCTTTTTTATTATTACAACTTAAATTTGTTTCATAATAAGGTAACTTTCTATGTATGAGAAAATAATTTGAAGTAACCAATAAAGATATGAATACTGATAAAAATGGTGAATTTAAATGAAACATTTCAATTGAATTAATAACAATAATTAAAGAAATAAGGACTATAAATACTATAGATATAATCATTGGCATATATTTTGCTCTTCTTATAGTTGAAAATAATACGTAGATGTAGAAAAAAATAAATATTAAGTAAGGTAAAGCAAAATAAGTTTCTCTAGAGTAAGAGTTATATATATTAACTTTAAATAAGATATTAAATTTAAGATTAAGTATGCATAGTATTAAATTAAGTATACAAGGGGATAACAAAATATACTTGTTGTAGCGTAGATTTTGCCATTTGCTTATATATATTGCATAAATGTAACCTACAAATGGATATATAGCTAAAAGCGACATACTAATTAATTTATTGAGGTTTATTAAAAAACTAAAGCTAAAGAAAGATATTATAAAGCAAAAAGATTTTAATGTAGTAGATACTATAATAAGATATATAAAAAATATATGCAATCTATTTATTGTATTGTTAAGCCCAAGATTTAAATCCTTTTTAGAAACTAATAAAAGTATAAATAAAATTAGTATGCTGATAAATTCGCTTGATAAAAAAATAAAAGTGTCCATAAATGCTCCTAAAAAAATATATTATATGTAAAATTATACAACTAAATAACAAAAAAGAAAATTACTTGACATTAAATAATAATTATTATTTAATAAAAAATAATTATTGAGTTTTAAGGAGAAGAGTTTATGGCAAAAGTATGTATTTGTAGAGGTATATCGGAAGAAAGGATAATTGAAGCAATAAAAGAAGGAAATGATACTTATGAATCAATAAAAGAGAAGACTGGTGCAGGTACTGGTGGATGTCGTGGATCAATGTGTAGATATAAAATAGAAATGCTAATTGAGAAGAATAAATAATCAGTTAGAGAATTTTATCATTATAATAGAATAAAAACTTAAAATATTAGATTTCTTGCAATATATTGTATGGAATACGCAAGTATTATTGAAAAAAAGGTAATCTTATCATATAATAATAGATATTTAAATACAATAAATGTTAAGAAAGGTTTTAGGTTATTATGAGAGCAGTATATAAAAATCCAAGAGAATTAGCTACTTGCTTAAAGGATTTGGTAGATTTATATCTTGAAGATTTAATGACATATGAAAAGTTAACTTCAAAAATACTTAAGATAGTAGATGCTAATGATGTTTATAAAAATGGACATATAGAAGGAAAAATAGCTGGGGTTTTAGGCGAAGATAGAATAGAAGTAATTGATAAAATAGTTGCC
Organism: Clostridium sp.; assembly: GCA_015058405.1. Taxonomy (GTDB): domain Bacteria; phylum Bacillota; class Clostridia; order Clostridiales; family Clostridiaceae; genus Clostridium. The sequence continues at coordinate 360 of SVCL01000146.1, read as the reverse complement.
GAAAGAGCTTAGTTTTTAACATAAGTTTTAGAGCGATATCTTTTAATTACAATTAAAAGATATCTTTCTAAAATTTATATATAACTTAAAAAAATTATTGACAAATAGTGCTTATATATGATAAAATTAATTGTAACTTAGGGGTATGGCTCAATTGGTAGAGTAGTGGTCTCCAAAACCATTGGTTGTGGGTTCGAGTCCTACTGCCCCTGCCAAAAGTATTTAGATTATTCTAAATACTTTTTTTTATTATGGACTTTAGTCTGTTGAGCGGATGCGAAACATAAAACCACCTGCTATGCGGGTGGTAGGCAAATGTTTATAGCACTAAAAAATATATCTGATGTGATTAGCGAGTCT
>SVCL01000018.1 GCA_015058405.1 Clostridium sp. | reverse complement strand
TGAATCTTTTTGCTGCACCTCTATGAGTTTTCATTTTTGGCATTGCTAAATTCCTCCTCTCAGTTTATGCCTTCTTTGGGCCTAAAACCATTGTCATATTTCTTCCTTCTCTTTTAGCTGGCTTTTCTACTACACATACATCTTCCAACTTACTTGAGAATTTTTCAAGTATTCTTAGTCCTAAATGACCAAGTTCCATTTCTCTTCCTCTAAATCTAACAGTGATTTTTACTTTATCACCATCTAATAAGAACTTTCTTGCATTTTTAGCTTTAATGTCGATATCATGTTCTTCGATAGTAAGACTTACTCTTACTTCTTTAATGTTGATAACCTTTTGCTTCTTTTTAGCTTCCTTTTCCTTCTTAGTTTGTTCATATATGTACTTACCTAAGTCCATAATCTTACAAACTGGTGGCTTAGCTCCAGGCGATATCATAACTAAATCCAAATCCGCTTCTATTGCCATAGCTTGAGCTTCTTTAGTTGCTATTACACCTAACTGACTTCCGTCTGCCGCTATAACTCTTATTTCTTTATCTCTTATATCTTCATTAACTATATAATTTTTGTTAATAGTTTTCACCTCCGAAAAATAAAAGCACTATACTCTATATATAATAAAAAAACGACAGTACAAAACTGCCGTCTAATATTATCCACTAAAATAATACATGATAATAACCATACTAGCTACGCACCAGTGCTGCATGGTGAGAAACGGCTGTTTCTTCTTTACAAAACTGATTATATCATCGTTATTTTTATATGTCAACACAATATTTTATTTTTTTTCTAAACACAATTCGCATCCTGGACAAAACACTACTCTTTCTCCAAACACACTTATTATTGTATCTAAAAATTCTTTGTTTTTACAATTTTCTTTCCTATGAATTACAATCTTCTTAGGAGCATTAGTTATTAGACCACTAATTAGTATATCTTCTACATTGGCATCTATACCTAGTTTACATCCGGCTAATTCTTCTAGGAAACTTTCAAATATATTTTCTCCATATCCGTCATAAATAGAATACATACCATTTTCCTTGATTACTAAATTCACCTCTTCCATTTTGCTTTCCTGTATATCAACAAAATATTTTAATAATTTTATAAATTCCTTATACTCTTTTTCAACCATATATCTTTCTACTACTTTATCTATAACCTTTTCTATATCTTCTCTAAGTTCTCTCATTCTAAAAGTAATAAACCCATTTATATTTATTTCTCTATTTTCCTCAATACAATTTTGTATTTTCAATAAAATATTATTTATCTTATTGGAACAATAAACAAACATTTCGTCTTTCGGCATATCTTTATACAGTAGCACTTTCATTATTTCTTCTTCTACTTGCAACATTTCATCATGTTTTAGGAAAAAATAATTATCTGTTAAAAATTGAAATAGTTCTTTTTCTTTATACTTTTGAATAACTATATTGTATAAAACATTACTTACATATAAATTTATTTTATTACAGGTTACTTCATTATAACCATTATCATCACATATTAGCTTTACAATATGAGTTATGCCGTCTTGACTTTCAACAAGCCCTATAACTATATCTTTTTTCTTTAGTACTTCTTTTATCTCTTGCAGTTCTTCAACAAAATCTAAATCGCCTGAATAAGCTAATTCCTGTACAAGCATGGGTTTTCACTCCCTTCCTAGTAATAGTATGTATTAATTTAAAAATTATATACAGAATTTATTTTGGCATTTTTCTATTGATTTTTCTAAAAATTAATAGTACCTTATCCTTAAAATAAAAAACTTATAAAGGAGTATTTATGATTTGTTTTGTTGATTATAGAACTACAAAAGAAGAACTTAATAATATAGAGAAACATAATTTAAATCCAATAATTGTACCTAAGACAGACAAAGTTTATGATGCAATAGACGGTCATGTTGACATTCAATTAAATGTTATAAGTAAAAAAGAAAAATTAGTAATTGTTCAAAAAGATATACAACATAATTTTCTTAGAACTCTAGAGGAAAATGATATAAATTACATATTATCTAGCAGTTCTCTCAATTCAAAATACCCTAAAGATATAATTTTAAACGCACTGATACTAAAGGATTATTTTATACATAATCTTGATTTCACTGATAATAACCTATTAGCAACTCAAATTTCAAAGAAAAAAATCAATGTAAAACAAGGCTATACAAAATGTTCAGTTCTACCTATAGCAAATAACGCATTCATTACTAGTGATAAAAAAATATATAAAGCTTTATTAAACATAGATATGGATGTACTTTTAGTACCTCCAGGTGATATTCTTCTTCATACACTAAATTATGGATTCATAGGTGGAGTTGGTGGATTAATTTCTCCTAATAAGATAGGTTTATTTGGGGAGTTAAAAAATTATTTATATGCTGACTATGTATATGATTTTCTTTATAAATATGACGTGGAACCTATAGCACTAAGAAAAGGTAAGTTAATAGATCGAGGAAGTCTATTAACCCTTTAGCTACTATATATTACGTTATATATATATAAATTGTTCAAATATATTTTTATTTTCAAAAAAGATGATGAATAATTTTAAAATTTTTCATCATCTTTTTACTTTTACATTTCTTTAAATCTTCTAACTTCCTCTTCCACCTGTCTTTTATCCGCTTCAGTCATATTACCTCTACCTAACCTATCACTTAAAAACACATAAGAAATATCTTCTTTATTCACCTCTGTTTTTAACCCTTCAAAATCACCAAAAGGTAAGTTTTTCATTACATACAACAAATGCATATGATATCTTACTAACTTAGTTACCTTATTTATAAATTCATTATCTTTAGTAAAAAATCTCAAAAATTTTTCAGCTTCTATTTCACCAACTTTGTCATGATCATAAGACGTCCATCTACCTTTTCTAAGTCTAGTAGTTTTAAGTTTTCCTATATCATGTAATAATAAACTCCACATAAAAGCTCTTTTATCGCTAACTAATTCTCTATAATTCACCCCATTATCCACCACCATCATAGTATGTACCCAAACACTACCTTCAGGATGGAATTCAGGATTTTGTTTCTTATTTTCTAAATCTTTAATCCATACAAAAGGAATATTATTAAGCTCACCATTCTTCTTCATTTCATTTAAATGTATTGATGGCTTTTCATCATGAAGCAAATATTTTTCTATTTTTAAAAATATATCTTTATTATTCACACTTATCACCTACAAAATTATTATACTTTTAGTATAACCAAAAAAGAAATCCCACAAACAAGACTTCAAAATCTTATTTATGAGATTTCCTAAAAAACAATAATATTTAATAATACTAATTAATTTTCCATATAAGCTCTATCAAAGTATACTTGACCAAGTGGTGATACTCTGTAGTCCTTAGCTTTAGGGCTAAATGCTTTTACTTCTGTATCATAGTATATTGGAAGTATAGGCATTTCATCCATTAAGATATCTTCAGCTTTTACTAAATATTCACTTCTCTTTTTAACATCCATTTCTTTTTGAGCTTTTCTTACTAATTCATCATATTCTGCATTTGCAAATTTAGGATCATTATTACCAAAACCTGTCATAAGTAAATCTAAGAATGTCATTGGATCCATATAGTCTCCTGCCCATCCATGTCTACAAATTTGATAATTACCATTAGTTCTTGAGTCTTGGAATACTGCCCATTCTTCATTCTTTAATGTAACTTTAACACCAATTTTTGCCCACATTTGTTGTAAAGCTTCTGCTATTAACTTATGTTTTTCAGCAGTATTGTATGATACTTCGAATGTTGGAAGACCTTCACCATTTGGATATCCAGCTTTAGCTAATAACTTCTTAGCTTCTTCAACATCACATTTTTCTCCGTCCCAATATTGTTTATCTTCACTTATACTTCCATTATCTAACAATATTTCCTTTGGCACAAATGAATGCGCTGGTGTTTGACCACCTTGTGTAATTTCTTTTACAATCTTTTCTCTATCAATAGCTAAGTTAAGTGCATGTCTAACATCTTTATTAGATAATGCTTTCTTAACATCAGCTGGAAGATTTTCTGTATGATTATTAACATTTAAGCAATAGTAATAAGTACTCATAGCTGGTGAAACTTGAACATATCCTTCTTGTTTTCCTTTTTCAATCTCAGCAACTGGAACTACATCTACACCTGTTAATTCACCATTCTTTAATGATGAATATGCTGATATTTCATCAGTCATCATTTTAAAAGTTAACTTATCAAGTTTAACTTTGTCTTTATCATAGTAATTATCATTTTTTACAAAAACATAACTATCTTTCATATTATATTGTTCTAATTTGAAAGGTCCACTAGTAATATATTTACTTGGATCAGTTGTCCATGTATCTTTATTTCCTTCTACAACATCTTCTCTAACTGGTGCTAATGTTGGGAAAGCTGTAAGTTCTAAGAAATAAGTTGTTGGTTTACATAATGTTACTTCTAAAGTAGCATCATCAATAACTTTAATACCTAAATTATCCGCTGTACCTTTTTTAGTATTAAATTCTTCTCCACCTTTTATATAATATAATTGGAAAGCATAATCAGCTGCTGTTGCAGGATCTAATGCTCTTTTCCAAGCATAAGCAAAATCACTTGCCTTAATTTGTTTACCATCTGACCATTTTGCATCATCTCTTAAATGGAATGTGTATACTAATCCATCATCACTAATATCACAAGATTTAGCTATTCCTGGGACTGCCTTATTATTTTCATCTAACTTATATAGTCCTTCAAAGGCATTCGCTATAATTATAGAACCATCTACTGCATTATTAAGTGCTGGGTCAATAGTTTTTACCTCAACTCCTACATTATATGCCATTTCTTGTTTTACTCCGCCGTTAGATGACCCATTGCTATCGCCACATCCAACTAAAGCAGTCATTCCTAGAGTTACTGTTAAACCTAAAACTAGTAACTTCTTTATAATTCCTTTTTTCATTATAATTTCCCCCTTATTTTTATTTAATTTGTATATTACAAATATTAACTATAAATTATGACATGCAACAAAATGTCCTTTTTCAACTTCCTTCATTACAGGATTTTCTCTAGAACATATATCTGTAGCACACTTACATCTTCCCTTAAATCTACATCCTTTTGGTGGATCTATTGGAGATGGTATATCTCCTTCTAGTACTATTCTCTTACTATTTTTAGCTTCCTTTGGATCTGGTATAGGAATAGCTGAAAGTAACGCTTTAGTATAAGGGTGCTTTGGACTTAAATACACCTCATCACTAGTTCCTATTTCAACTAACTGTCCTAAATACATAACGCCAATATGTGTAGATATATGTTTTACCATAGAAAGGTCATGAGCTATGAACAAATAAGTTAATCCTAATTCTTCTTGAAGCTCTTCTAACATATTAATAACTTGTGCTTGAATAGATACATCTAATGCAGATATAGGTTCATCACAAACTATAAAATCTGGTTCAACAGCTAAAGCTCTAGCTATCCCAATTCTTTGTCTTTGTCCACCTGAAAATTCGTGAGCATATCTATTTATGTGAGAATCATTTAATCCTACTTTATTTAATAAGAATCTTATTCTATCTTCTCTTTCTTTCCCCTTATATAACTTATGAATATCTATAGCTTCACCAACTATATCACCTACAGTCATTCTTGGATCTAATGAAGAATATGGATCTTGAAAAATCATTTGCATACTTCTTCTTAAAGGTACCATTTCTTTTTCACTAAGTTTAGCTATATCTTTGCCTTTAAAAATTATTTCTCCAGAAGTTGGTTCATAAAGCTTTAATATAGTTCTTCCTGTTGTAGTCTTCCCACAACCTGATTCCCCTACAAGCCCTAATGTTTCCCCCTTGTTTAATGTAAAAGAAACATTATCTACAGCTTTAACATAACTCTTCTTTCCAAACATACCCTTCTTAGCAGGAAAGTATTTACATAAATTTTTAACCTCTAAAATAACTTCTTTATTTTCCATAATACTATCTCCTACCTTTCAAAATCCACTTTAGGTGCATTTTCATGACATAGCCAACAAGCTACATTATGTTCTTTACCTTCTTCGAATAAAGGAGGCATTTTTTTAGTACATATCTTCATGGCATATTTACACCTTGCAGCAAAAGGACATCCTACAGGTGGCTTAAACAAATCTGGTGGTTGTCCCTCTATTGGAATCAATTTTTCTTTAGTCATTTTCTTTGGATTAGGTACAGATTTTAATAATCCTATAGTATATGGATGTTTACCTCTATAGAAAATATCTTCATCAGTTCCTTCTTCAACTATCATTCCACCATACATAACATATATTCTTGTACAAAGGTCTGCAACAACTCCCAAATCATGAGTAATCAATATAATTGCAGTATTAAACTTTTCTTTTAATTCTTTCATTAAATCTAATATTTGCGCTTGAATTGTAACATCTAACGCTGTTGTAGGTTCATCTGCAATAATTATTTCAGGATTACAAATAAGACTCATTGCAATCATAACTCTTTGTCTCATACCACCTGAAAATTCATGAGGATACTGATTAATTCTTTTTTCAGGACTTGGTATTCCAACAAGCCCCAACATCTTAACAGCTTCTGCTACTGCCTCTTTCTTATTCATACCTTTATGTTTAATTAAAGGTTCTGTTAATTGATCTCCAATTGTTAAAACTGGATTTAAAGAAGTCATAGGATCTTGGAATATCATTGAAATCTTATTTCCTCTTACTTCTTCCATTTCTTTATCTGTTGCCTTAGCTATATCTTTTCCGTTAAAAAGTACTTCACCATCAACTATTTTACCGTTGCTTGATAAAAGTCCCATTATACTCATCATACTTACAGATTTTCCGCAACCTGATTCTCCAACTATTCCTATAGCTTCACCTTTATTTAAATAAAAGTTTGTTCCTCTTACAGCTTGTATATCACCGATATGAGTTGTAAAGGAAGTCTTCAAACCTTTTATCTCTAATATCTTTTCCATTTACCTTCCTCCTATCGTTGATTTTTAGGATCTAGAGCTTCTGTAAGCCCATCACCTAATAGATTAAAAGCTAATATTATAATACATATCATTGCTGCTGGGAAAAACAATTGATATGGATATTGATATATTGTTTTCATAGCATCATTACACAAAGTACCTAGTGATGCTAATGGTGCATTAAGTCCAAGCCCTAAGAAACTTAAAAAGGCCTCAGTAAAAATAGCTTCTGGCACTAAAAGAGTCATAGTAACTATAATTGAACCTAAGCAGTTAGGAATTAGGTGTCTGCATAATATTCTAAACTTGGATGCACCAAGAGATTTTGCTGCTAGTACAAAATCCTGTTGTTTTAGTTGAAGAATATCTCCTCTTACTATTCTGGCCATACCTACCCAATAAGATATTGCTAAAGCTATTATTATATTCATAATTCCACTGCTACCTTCAGAACCTGAAAAGAAAGCCATAAGAAGTATTACATATATTATAGTTGGAATAGAATATAATATATCAACTATTCTCATCATTACATTATCAAGCTTTCCTCCTATAAAACCTGCAACTCCTCCATAAAATACTCCAATAACAAGATTAATAGCTGTAGCAGCTACTGCAATTATAAGAGAATATCTTGCACCATACATAACTCTTACCAATAAATCTCTACCCAAAGCATCAGTACCAAAAATATGGCTTCCACTTGGTGATACATTAGTAGCATTTAAATCATTAGCTTCATATGTATATGGTGATATTAAAGGTATGAATATTGCTGAAAGCACACATAAAATAACTATTATCAAAGATACTAAAGCCACTTTATTTTCCTTTAGTCTTCTCCATGCATCTTTCCAATAACCTACACTTGGTCTTTGTATTTGTTCAAATTTTCTTTCTTGTTCACTTAATGGCGTAAAAAGACTTTTATCTAAATCATTATAATTTTCCATGTTTTACGTCCCTCCTATGCCTTTGCATTATCTAGCTTTATTCTTGGATCAATAATTACATACATAATATCAACTAGTATATTACATACAACAATTAAAGTACTATAAAATACCAATACTCCTAATAAAGCAGAATAATCTCTATTAGTAACAGTAGAAACGAACTCACCACCAAGACCTGGTATAGCGAAAACACTTTCTACTACAAAACTTCCTGTTAATACACCTGCTATTAATGGTCCTAAATAAGTTATTACAGGTATCAATGAATTTCTTAATCCATGTTTTAATATAATAGTCTTTCTACTTAACCCCTTAGCTTTTGCAGTCCTCATATAATCTGATTTTAGAACTTCAATAAGTTTACTTCTAGTTAATCTTGTAATAAAAGAAGTTGAACTTGCTGATAAAGCTATGACTGGCATAATAAGCTGTTTAACATCGCCATATCCAGTAGTTGGCAGCAAATGCAATTTACTAGCAAACACATAAATTAACAACGCACTCATTACAAAACTTGGTATTGTAATTCCTAAAGTAGCTAAGAACATACATAGTCTATCAGGCCACTTACCAGATTTTAATGCCGAAATAATTCCTAAGGTAATACCAACAATTGTAGCAAAAGCAACAGCAATACCCCCTATCTTTGCAGACTTAGGAAATGTTGTTTTTATAGTATCACTAACTTGCCTTCCTTTAAACTTCATAGACTCACCTAAATCACCTTTTGTAAGCCCCTTCAAATAAGTTACATATTGTTCACCCAAACTTTTATCAAGTCCATATTTTACTTCTAAGTTTGCTTTAATTTCAGGCGTCATTTTATCTCCATCAAAAGGTCCTCCTGGCATCATTCTTACTAAAAAGAAAGTTATAGTTATAACTGCCCAAACAGTAACTATTCCAGTAAGAAGCCTTTTAAAAATATACTTCCCCATATTATTCCTCCTGTTCTTTCTATTGACACTTAATCTTTATTTCAATTATATATATTTATACATTATTGTCAAATAATATCGCATAAAAATTCAAGTTTCAATTGATAATTTATTAATTTTAAGCTTATAATTTAATAATCTCCTAAACAAACAACACGTTTTTCATTTTTAAAATACTCCCCTCAATCCCATTATATATGCTATTTGTAACACTTTTACACAAGCTACCCAAATGACATTTTTTAACTTTTTATCATTTTTTTATTTTTTGTATTTTATTTTTTTTAAAATTTTTTTTCTAAATTAATTTAACTTTTATACTCCTAATTCAATAATATTTTCTTAAGCAAAAAAACAAGTAAACTTCCTACAAATATTTTACATCTATGCACCCTTTATTAATATGTCTTGTCCTAAATTAATTAATAACAAAAGTATTATGATACAAAAATTATTTTTATTATTTTATTTATTAAATTTATTTTCAAAAAAAATCTTGCAATGATTAATTCAGTTATGAAATTTCACTAAATTAATCATTGCAAGATTAAACTTTATATTATATATTTATTTTATTTTTTTATCTTTTCAAGTAATTCCCCAATATTTTCATGAGTAAACTTGTATTTCTTATTACAGAAATGACAAACAAGTTCTTCTTCCTTACCTTCATCATATATTTCTTTTAAATCTTTTTCACCTATGCTTATAAGAGCTCTTTCAACTCTATCTCTAGAACAATCACAAACATATTTAGGTTCAACGCTTTCTTCATCAAGTTTTAAATCCATATCTTCAAATATGTATTCTAATATTTCTTCTATAGTTTTACCTTCATTTATCATTGTAGTTATAGAAGGAATCTCTTCTAATCTATACATTAATACATCTGCAAGTAATGGATCTGCTCCTGGCATCATTTGAATTATAAATCCACCTGCTGCTTTAATTGATAAATCTTTATCTACAAAAACTCCTAAAGACACTGCTGATGGAGTTTGTTCTGATACTGTAAAGTAATAAGTTAAATCTTCTGCTATTTCTCCAGAATGTATTGGCACTTGTCCAACATAAGGATCTTTCATTCCCATATCTTTAATTACATATAGTAACCCATCTCTACCTACAGCTCCACCTACATCTAAATCACCTTTATCATTAAGAGGTAATTCTAAGTAAGGATTTCCTATAAAACCTTTAACTTCTGCATTTGCATGCGCTGTAACTGTAATTCCTTGAGCTTTTCCTCCACCATTAATCTTTAAAGTCATAGCTTCATCTTTACCCTTTAATGTTAATCCCATTAATGCTCCAGCAGTTAACATTCTTCCTAGAGCTACTGCTGCTAAAGGTGTACATTCATGAACACTAGTTCCATCACTAACCATTTCAGTAGTAATAGCACCAATTACTCTAACCATTCCATCTTTTGCTGTTCCTCTTACTAATTTATCCTTCATTTATTATACCTCCAAACACTTTTTTACTACATACAATATTCTTTCGCTTTCAGCTTCTACTTTTTTATCAGAATATCCATCGAATTTACCTAACATGCTAAATCCACATAATTTTAAAACAGACTCTATATATTCTTCCTTATAAGCTCTTTCATAATGCTCCTCTTCAAATCTTTCATATAAAGCACCTTGTTTTACAAAGAAAGTTAAGTACATATTTACTATTTCATCTTCAAAAACATTTTCCCAAGAATAAAACACTCTATCCTCACTATAAGTAAAAATATTATTTCCTAATATATTAGCTAGCTTATAATATGAATTTATATCAAATATAAAAAGTCCATCATCTTTTAAATGATTATATACACTTCTAAAATAACTTTCTAAATCTTCATCTTCCAATATATAATTAGTAGAATCTAAAACACAACTAATAGCATCAAACTTATGGTTTAAATTTAATTCAGTCATATCTTGACATATTACTCTAGCCTTTACTCTTTCTTCTTGAAACTTATCAAAAGCTTCTGTAAGCATATCTTCTGATAAATCTACAGCATAACAAGTATTAAAATATTTTGCCATCTTAACAGCTACATTACCTGTCCCACAAGCTAAATCTAAATAATCATCATATCTAATATTATGCTCATCCATGATTTCTTTTAATCTTTTTTCAATAAGTTCATAATTAATATCTTCATTTATTAACTCATCATAAATCTTTGCAAATTCTCCGTATGCCATACACTTCTCCCAACCTCTTTTCTAATTACTACAATATATTAAAGCTATTCTTCTATTTAGTCAATTTTTTTCTACCAAGTATTTCATCATTAGTTGGAATATGCAATTCTTTTTTTCTCTTTGTCATTATGCCACCTATTCTTCCTGTTTCCTCAGCAGTAAGACCTCCCCATCCTACTGAATCTACTTTGTCTTTTAATCCTAATTCCTCTGCAATTTCATATTTTATCTTTTCTCTAAGAACTTCTTGTTTTGTTAATTCCTTATTTCCTTTAAGCTTTGCTTTTATTATTTTTTTTAATGGTGTATTTCCCATAAGTCTCGTCACTAAAATTTATCACATATATATTTTAGTAACGAACTCACCTCCTACTTATTATTCCAGTTTCAGCTTTAGTATACCCACATCCAAGATTAGATATGCTATTAAATATACACAATATTTAATATATACACTTGATATTTTTTTTATATTTCACTATATTAAATTATATATATTAAATGTATCTTTAATTGTATTTAATTGGGGCCAAACAATTATTTTACATTTATTCACAAACTTATAATTAAAATTTCTAATAAATCTATTTACTAATCAACAGTATAGGATTTGTTGTATATGATAATGTTGAGGAACAAATTTTCCACACTTACCATATGAAGATTTTAAGTTCAATTTAAATCTTTAATTGTAGGTAATTATATATAATGATATTTTTTATATCTAATCCAAAAATTTATACAACAAAATAGAATGGAGGATTTCAAATGTCAATATTTGAAGGATCTGGAGTAGCACTTATAACTCCTTTTACAGAAACAGGAGTTAATTATGAAAAATTAGAAGAGTTATTAAACTGGCATGTTAAAGAAGGTACAGACGCAATTATTATCTGTGGAACTACAGGTGAAGCATCTACAATGACTCTTGAAGAGAGAAAAAAAACTATAAAATTTACTGTAGACGTTATTAATAAACGTATCCCAGTAATTGCAGGAACAGGTTCTAATAATACCTTAGGAGCAATAGAAATGTCTAAATATGCTGAAAGCGTTGGTGTAGATGGACTTTTAGTTATTACTCCTTATTATAATAAAACTAATTCTAGAGGATTATTTAAACATTTTGAGGCAATTAATAATTCAGTCAATATTCCTATAATACTTTACAATGTCCCTGGTAGAACCGGCCTTAATATAGCACCAAAAGATTTAGTTGAATTATCTAAATTATCTAATGTTAAAGCCATAAAAGAGGCTAGCGGAAATATAAGTCAAGTAGTTGAAATGAGAGCTTTATGTCCTTACTTAGATTTCTATTCAGGTAATGATGATCAAATTGTGCCTTTAATGTCTCTTGGAGGAAAAGGGGTAATTTCAGTATTAGCAAATGTTATACCTAATACTGTTCATAAATTAGCTAAATCATATTTAGAGGGAAATATAAACGAATCATTAAAGCTTCAACTAGATACCTTAAATTTATCTAATTCATTATTTATTGAAACTAATCCTATCCCTGTAAAAGTTGCTCTTAATATGATGGGAAAAAAGGTAGGCCCACTTAGATTACCATTGTACGATATGGCTCCTGATAAAGAAAAGATATTAGAAGAAACACTAAAAAAATACAATTTAATTTAAGGAGAGACCTATGACTAAAATATTATTAAATGGATGCTCAGGTAAAATGGGCAAAATGGTAGCGGAATGCACTAAACAATTTAAAGACTTAACAATAGTAGCTGGTATAGATAAGTTCAAAGCTGATCTTGAATTTCCAATATTTAATTCTACAGAAGAAGTAAATATTGATTATGATGTCCTATTAGATTTTTCTAGGGCTGATGCTTTAAACAGTTTATTAGAACTTACTGAAAAAACAAAAAAACCTCTTGTAATATGTTCAACAGGTTTTTCTGAAGAAGACTTAAAATTAATAGATGAAAAAAGTAAGACTTTACCTCTATTTAGATCAGCTAATATGTCCCTTGGAATTAATTTAATTAATTCTCTTTTAAAGAAAGTAGCTCCATTACTTTATGGAAACTATGATATTGAAATAGTAGAAAAACATCACAACCAAAAAGTAGATTCACCAAGTGGTACAGCTATTCTTTTAGCTGATACTATCAAAGATTCTCTAAGTGATGAAATGCAATATGTTAATGGAAGAGAAGGACATAAAAAAAGAGAAGTTAATGAAATAGGAATTCACGCTGTTCGTGGTGGTTCTATAGTTGGCGATCATGATGTTATATTTGCAGGAACTGGTGAAGTTATTGAACTTAGCCACAAAGCTATCTCAAGAGAAGTATTTGCTGTTGGTGCTTTAAAGGCTTGCGAATACATGAGCAAGGTAACAAAACCTGGTTTATACAATATGGATAATGTAATTGAACTTTAATCACATTAAAAATAAAAAAATACTTAATGCCCCATCAGAACCTTAAGGCATTAAGTATTTTTTTATTTTTAGTGTGAATAATATTATAGAATAATAAATTTTGAGGATGTATCAAAACTTATGACAAAGGATAGTCAACCAGATAATAAAAAAGCACGTATGGAAAAATGTAATTATCAAACTCCAATTACTAGCGAAGAAGGAAAAAATCATAATAGAACTTTAAAAAAACATTCCGTTAAAAAACAAGGATTTCAAAGTGAACATATAAGTCATAACCACCCGTAAAACGGGTGGCTTGCACTACGCCTATAAGGCTAAAAATATATAAAAGCGTTTTTCTAACTAAAACTATTTATATATTTTTAATTACTTAGATTAACTATATATCTGATGTAATTAGAC
>SVCL01000017.1 GCA_015058405.1 Clostridium sp. | reverse complement strand
TAATAATGTAGTATTTTTCATAATATTAAACCTCGCTATAAATTTATTTATCTATAGCGAGGCTGCAAATTTTTTCACTATTGTCAAGCTTTTTTTACATTTTTTATTTTTTTCTTAAGTTGACGACATTGAGCGCTCGTAAACTCTTTTGTCAGGTCTTAATTTATAATTTTTTATATTTATATAAATATTTTTAAATATATAACCTTCCTCGCTCTTCGCTCCCCCTCCTGTTATATTAATAGTGTGAAATATTGTCCATTTTAATTTATAAATGAGTTAAACAGAGGTTTTAAGGTCTATCCAACTATGTGAAATTCTGTCCATTTTAATTTCATTAGATCTTAAGAAAAATCACGCTTTTGCTTGTCATTTGTAAACTATGTGAATTTTTGTCCAAAATAAATTTATAAATAAAAAATGAAGGTGTTTTAAACCTTCAATATTTTAAATAGTAATTACAATGCTTTATATTTTGAATTATCTTAACATCTTTTTTAATAAATCCTTTCTTTTCTAGAGAATCTGTAAGTTTGGATACTATTGAATGATTAGTCTTACCAATAGCATTTGCTATACTATTTTGATTGTTCCACACAGATTCTTCACTTCCTAAGGTTTTAAAGAAATAGATACATAACTTTAACTCTGCTCCAGTTAAATCTTCGATCATAGTTTTAAGAGTAAGTTTATCTAACATAATAAACCCTTTAGAACTCTCGAAATATGGATTCAAATAATATTCATATTGTTCCTTATTTAACTTGGATACCTTTTTTCTTTTTGTTATATATCCCTTTGCAAGTAATTCCTTTAAATTTCTATCTAACGTCCTTCTGCTTAATGAAGTAAGCTTAACCAGATCCAAGATTGTATAATTTTTTTGTCCACAATTAGCTTTATCAAGATATAGTTCCATTAAAATTTTAAATGAAGTATCTTTTATTGAAGATAAATTGTTCACAACCTTATTTCCAACAATGACCTTGTTATCTTTTCTTACTTCTGAAAAATCTATATATCCAAAAGTTTTAACCATCTCAGCATCATATTTGCCATTGTTATAGTTATAATTTTTATATAATCTTGTTACTTCTTTATTTATTTCTTCCTTACCTAATGCTGGCATACACCTGCTTCCCCAAATCACCATTATTTCTTTAATTTTATTTATGGAAAATCCCATACTATTTTTTAAAAAAGGAATTAGAAATAACATAGTCTTATTCCTTAATCCTTCTGGTGTGGCATAAAATATTTTTAGTAGTGGATCTTGTAGATTTTTATTTTTAAACATAGGATAAAGTTTTTCAATCTGTTCCTTTGTTGCATATTCAGATACTTCTATTTTTTTAGTTTTTAACTTCTTAGAAATAGGCTTACATTTCTCTGTAATAAACTGTTGCTGAATATTTACTGTATCTGCTTCTTTATCACTTGCTATAACATCATCTAAGCCTCTAATCTTATTAAATACATCTACAATGTTGTATCTTTTATCAGTATCATTAAATATATATGCAGCTATACATTTAGGTTTTATGTATTTTTCCGTTTTCTTTAAATCAAATTCTTTACAATTAAAACTAAAAGGCATCCTAAGTACTCTTGCTGCATCTACTAGAGCTGAATCCACCTTTATTCCTTTTTGTAATAAAAGATTTGTCCACTTTTTAATTATGGTTGTATCATAAACTTTTTCATTTAACATAATTAAACTTTGAAAACCATGTCCAGTAAAAATGTCTATTGTTTCTATTCCTAAATCCTTAAATTTTTGTTTCTCCATAAGAAATTCTTCCTCTGTCATGTTATCAAAATCCATAGGCAGAATTACTGTAAATAAGGCATTTTCGTTATTTATCCTTCCCTTTTGTTTTTTATTTACATTTAAACTGTAATCAAATGCATAGCAACTGTAATATAAGCAGTAATATTTGCCGTTTATTTCTTTGTTAATCCTCTTAATATATTCAACATCTTCATCAGAATTAGTATGCCAGAAGCATCTACTGTTTATATATTTTTCTTCATCTCTAGGTAATACTCTTATTTCTATCGCTCCATCATTGTATTTATCGTTATCTTTTAAAAACGAAAATATCTTCTCTAAAAATGTTATTTGTCTTTGCACAACATAGTTTAATTGCTTATCATTAAATTTCTTTGGTTTATCATATATTTTAATATCTATCATTTGATTCGACCTCTCAATAATCAATTTGCAAAATAACTTTTTTGCTATTTTTTAATGGTTTATCTACTAGATCAAAATCAAGTTTTTCGAATAATTTTTTAAGACAAAAAAATAACAGCCTTAAAGCTGCTATTTATAAATATAATTTTTTATTACATCCCATCTATTTTCACCATGTCCAAGCTCTATACTTACAACATTAGACGCTTCTTTATCATCTAATCCTTTAGCCATTAATTCATGATACCTTTCTGTTGCCCACATTTTTCTTATACTATGAATTCCTGTTTTTGCTTTTATGTATTTATCTGCATCTATTCCTTTTACCTTCGGTAAAGTTTCACGAATCCACTTGTTTACACTATCTTCTTTTATAGGAACTATTCTATCTAAGAATCCTTTATTACTTATTGCTTTTTCAATAAGTATCTTTTGCTCCTCGTTAATCTTTAAATCACGACTTAAACCACCTTTACTTTCATGTATATGCAAAATCATATTTTTTAAATCAATATCTCTAACTTGTAACTTACATACTTCCGATACCCTAAGTCCAAAAGATCCTGCAAGCTCTACTCCTATTACTGCTTTAGATGTTAAATTATTATCTTTAGCATAGGAAATTAATTTATTGAAATCATTTCTATCCATAGGAATATCTCTTAATTTTTCTTCTCCAATTAAACTTTTTACCTGAACATAACTCCAATTAACATCTGCACTTTTATATGTTTGATTAACTAATTTCTCTAATTTATTTAATCTACTGCTTATATTATTTAATGTTGTCTGGCTACAAGTTTTAGATTTTTCTTTCATAAATCTTCTAACCATGCTAAAAGAAATGTCTTTTAGCTGTTTCACGTCGTAGCTTGCTTTACAATAATCTGCAAGTTCCATTGCTGTCTGTCTTAAATTATTTCTTTCTGAAAAACTATATATTTTTGCTTTATCCATATTATCATCAAATTTATCATTTCTTTTTTCCTGTCCAGGATTAAAATTTGAATCTATAACATGAAACACTTGTCCTTTTATACTTGCCATTAACTACTCCTTTTCTTTTTCATATACTTTTCTATGGGTTAGGTATTAACGTCTTCATTTCCTAGCTGCCAAAGGGCAGAACTAGTCCATTTCGCCGTTAATACCTACCCTACTTTGTAAATAATTAAGAGTAAATATTAAACTCTTTCGTTTAGTCATCCTTCCACAAGACCATCTCTTGTGATAATTGTAGTCCTATCATAAATTGACACGACTAGTCGGTAACTTTAGCTATTGCTACCGTAAAACAAAATAAGCACATACTCCTTTTTATACAAAATCTCTCTTTATTAAAACAAGTGCTAAAAATATTATTTATATAATTTCTCCTTCTTTAAATAATCTTTGCATCTATTTCTTAATTTATATAATTAACAAAAGTCAATAAAAAAGAAGAGATAAAATCATATCTCTTCAAATCTTGAAAACTTATTCTATTTTTCCAACTAATTCAGTAATTAATTCTATATGTTCTCTAATTTTTACCTTATCCAAATTTTCAACTTTTTCACTGCCCCCTAAGCCAAGTAACGGAACATATCCAAAACATTGGTCATATTCCAACTCTCCCCACTTAGCAACTGCTTCGTTATATTTATCTAATTCTATATATTTATTTAAAAAATATTCTTCCTTTAAGCAGTTAAAAAAATGTTTAAATTTCTTTAACATAACATTAAATGTACCATTTTTATACTTGATAATACTTATAAATTCATTCTTTTCCCATATAATTATGTCTCCAAATCCAGTTACCATTATAGGAATAGCTACCTTAGCTCTAAAGTATGACATGTCTATAACTAACCTATATTCGTCTGGATTAACTATTTTTAATCCACCGTTTAACATAGAACCAAATCCGTATTTTTCCCAAACAGATATTAATTCAACTGGTAAAATATTTTTATATTTTTCAATTATTTTAACATCAACTTTATCATTACATTTAAATTCTCTAAACAATTCCTTGTCCATAATTTATCGCTCCTTAACATCTTAATTTCATATTTAAATAAGTATTTTTTCTTTCAGCGTCGGTCATAGTACTAGCAAATTTTTTAATTTGTTCATCAACATAATCTATTCTATATCTCCATTGAGAACCAATAGAAGAATTTATTCGCCTATCCCCCATACCAGTTACATTTAGTGAATTTCCTCCTGCTATTTGATCAGGATCGTGAAGTGCAGCTTGAGTTTTTATCCACTTGTCAGCTTGTTTTTCAGCATCTTGATATGACATTCCTGAATCAATTAATTCATCTATTTTATTTGCGCGAGCTTCTTCTCTTGCAGCTTTCTGAACCGCTTTACCTTCAGCTGCTCTTC
The DNA here is from genome assembly GCA_015058405.1 of Clostridium sp. Classification (GTDB taxonomy): domain Bacteria; phylum Bacillota; class Clostridia; order Clostridiales; family Clostridiaceae; genus Clostridium. The sequence goes on along the minus strand of SVCL01000017.1, from coordinate 3,001 downwards.
CTTTTTCAAGGTATTTGGCTCTGTTTTTTAGATATTCATCAACTGTTAATTTGTTCATACCAGCTTCCTGATTAGCCAACTGTCTTGCATATTCAATTTTATCATATTTACTCTTACGATTAAATTTCACTTCAATCTCATCTATTCTTGATACATCTTTTGAAGCATTACTTGCCCCCTTGGGGCAGAGTCTGTCTTTTCTATAAATCTAGTATTTTCAATATCTTACATTATTTTTTAGCTACTTTTAATCACTTACCATTTTTAGTTTTATACGGTCAATTTTTACATCTTAATCTATTAACCTTATTTTATCATGCAACTTCTTTTTATTTCTACATTAGTTCTTACACATATGCAAAAAAATACCGTTGTAATTGAAGTATCAACATTTCAGTTACAACGATATTTTCTTCTACTTTAGGTTGAAAGGGGCATAGGTGGTAAAGATTTTGGAAAATACTTTTTAGCTTTATCGTCTAGAAATTATTTTTCAATTTTATCTACCACTCTTCCCCCTTTGCCCCTATTCACTACATTATTAATATTATGTGGTGTTAGATTTTTTTTTACTCTTATTGATTTAACTAATTTTTATTCTTGTTACTTTTTATGCAGTTACTTAATTCTTTATTTTGCAGTTAAATTTGCTCTCTGAAGTAAACACTAATTTCATCAAAAACATCATACTTATTCTCTTCTGAAATCTCTCTGTCAATTAATTTCCCTATTTTATCACATACTGAATTCTTATTATAATCATTCATAATGAAATATCCTTTTCCTATCTCAACCCCATCTCTTACTAACATTTTTTGAAGTTTTTTAGGACTTACAATATCAAATGAATATATTTCTGCTCCTATTTCATCTTTAAATCCAATATCTATTTGACATGATAAGAAAAAATCATCTATATCATCCCAAATTTCATTAATTACATTATAAGCTTTTATCTCTAATTTCATTTCCAACCTCCTATTTACCTAAAATATCAATATGGACATTCTTCAATTGCTTATTTGTTATGTCTCCAAATTCATTAATATACTTGTAGTTTTCTGTAAAATTAGCTCTCCACATTCCTTCTCTAGGTTTATACTGCATTCTAAAACTCTCATTCCATCATTACTTGAATATCCAATTACATTACCTGCATTATCAGTTATTGATTTATAGCCTTCACCAACCCATGCTTTACCTGCATTAGTTGCAACATTCTCTGTAGCACTTCCTATAGTAGCCAGTCCTTTGTCCACATTCTTTACTCCTAATATAGTTTGTGTTTCACTTAAATTATCAACATAATTTGGATGCCACCATTTAGATTTAGGGTTACTTACCCCCTTGGGGCAGAGTCTGTCTTTTTATTTTTAGTGGCAGAGTTGAGTATTTTCAACCCTTACCACAGTTTTAAGTCCACTTCCAACTACTTATCATTTTTAGTGTTATGTAGTTACTTTTCCAACCCTAATTTTCCTTAATCTGTTAACCTTATTTTATCATGCTACTTCTTTTATTTCTACATTAGGCATCACATATTCAGTTTTATTTTTCATCATTCCGTAGATGATGTTATTAAGCCTTCTCATTACACACACTAATGCTTGTATCTTGGTTTTACCTTCTGAAACTTTTCTCTTGTAGTATTCTAGGAAAACTGGATTTCTAGGAGTTCCTTTTTTAGAGACTTGTACCTGTTGCACTGCTAGGAAGTAGAACACTCCGTAGAGTTCTCTATTACCTTGTTTACTCTTTTTATCTTTTCCTTTACCTGCTGAACTGAAATTTACTGGTGCTATTCCTGAAAATTTAGCTAGCTTATCAGCATTGCGGAATCTTTTAATATCTCCTATGTGAGCAACTAGTGCTATTGCAGTTACTGTATCTATTCCTGGAATTGTTTCTAGCTTTAGGTCTAGTAATTTTAGTAGCTTTTTCATTTCTACCTCAACTTTCTTGATTTCCTCACTCTTGAATGTAATATCTCTTACAATACTCTGAATTATGAAATCTCTAGACTCTTGGTATTCTCTTGTTGTATCTCCATCACTTTCTACAATATCTAGTATTTCTTTAGCTTTTCTTGTGGAGCAACTGTTATGACTAGGCTTTCTTAGAAATTCACCTAAAGTTTCATCAGTTACACCTATTAGGTGTTTCGGTGATGGGTACTTCTCATAGAAAGCTAATGCAGTTTTACTATTCACATCAGAAAAAAATTTCTTGTAGCTAGGGTAATTGTAGTTTAGGTTCTCATGAAGTTGATTAGTTAGAGTTGTTACTGATTTTACAATAGCATCTCTTCTATTAACCATCATCTTTATAGTCCAGTATAAATCTTGTGGATTAGCATCTGGCAGTGTGTCTAGCTTTCTTAGGAGAACTGATGCAATGCATTTAGCATCCCAATCATCACTCTTCTTAGTAGTTGGATAACTCATTCTTTCCATGAAGGAAAGTGCGGAATTAACTTCCTTTACTATCATTCCTCTTTCTATTAGAAATACTGCTAGACTTCTACCATAGCCATGAACATCTTCAAGTCCATATACTGGTATTAGCTTACCTGCGTGTTTTTTTACCTTATTCATTAGTTTTGTGAAATCAGAAGGCTTATTTTCAATTGTTATTGAATCTATCTTCTCATCCCAGCAATCTATTATTACAGCGGTATGGGTATCTTTATGTAGGTCTAGTCCAACATATATATGATTTTGCTTTTTATGCATATCTACTCACTCCTATTCATTATTCATGCAGGAACGCAGGCAACCTCAGTTTGAAGCATTCAATTAATTCTTCTTAGAGAATCATTGTGCATGGGGGCGAAAGCCAATCCGTTCTTGTTCTGCTAGAAGTTATGACCTTGTAGTTTTCAATGAAATCATTATTGAATCTTCTACTTTCAGATATCCCATTACCACATTAGTTACTATTTCTTTTAGATTTAGTATAGCTTGTATCTTCTGAAATCTCATTCTCTGAAAATCTTCATTTA
>SVCL01000016.1 GCA_015058405.1 Clostridium sp. | reverse complement strand
TCTCCTGAACTTCCAGATAATTTGTATTCTACATCTGAAAAATAATCAATATTAAATTTTAACCCAACAATAAGTATCTGCTTACTGTTGGGTTTATTTTATCATTAAAATATTGCTACCGCTACGCGTCAATTCTTTGACGCTTACGATATAGTGGTGGTCATTATACTTTTCCAGCAGGTAAGGATATAACAGGAAAGCATATTTATTCAGTTGAATGGGAAAATAATGAGATAAGATGGTATGTTGATGGAAATCTTTATTATAAAACTTAGAATTTGCAGGAAGCAATTTAGCTCAAAAATTAATTACTTTTAATATTGGAAGAGTTAATTTTTTGCATTGTATAAAGTTTACAAAAAAACATAACGATAATCAATATGTAAATATATTGTAGAAAGAAGGGATAGTATGAGAAAAATATTAGTCTTTGTTAGCTCTTTAGTAATAGCTTTAAGCTTAGGAAGTATTGGAGCTAGTGCCACAAGAATTAAAGAAGTAGAAAGTAATAATACTGTAAATGAAGCACAATTAATTACAAGAAATAATGTAAATCCAAGCACAGTAATAACTGCTAAGTATGAAGGCCAAAATGTTGTAGAAGGAAATGTTGCGGATTCTTCAGATGTTGACTGGTATAAGGTTTACTTACCAGCAGACAATAATACTATATTTGCAATAAATAGTACAAGTTTAAGTTATGATTCTAATATAGAAATATTAGATGAAAATTTAAATATTGTTAGTGCTTTTAAGCATATACAAGACACTAAGAAGTTAGGGGCAACACCTTATAAGGTTAAAATATCAAAAGAAGGATACTACTATGTAAAGATAAGTTCTATAGTTAGAGGTGGAAATTATTTATTTACAATAGGGGGACCTAATTATACAGTTGATAGTTATACTTATAAATCAGCAAATACATTAACAATAACTCCTAAAGAAACTTCAGATACAATGAGTTTTGATTTAACAAGAAATTCTAATATTCCTGACGGTGCAGTTGTATATGAAGTAAAACTTGGAGGAAGCAAAAAGAATAGTGCTCTAAGTGAAACAAGAAGTTTGAAACTATCAAGTGAAAGAAACTGGACTAGAACTTCATCTTATGTATTTAATGCTAAATTTCCTGTTATTTCAAATACCCTTTTAAAAAGTAGATGGGATGTTAAATTAGAAGGTAGTGTAAGTAAATATACAAAATATTATTCAGTAACACCTGAAATAAGATTCTTATATGTATATCCAGAATTACCTCGTTAATCTAATCATATAAATTAGAGAGGGGGTGATAAGATGAGCATTATTCAAGGTAATAGATTTTATGGCTTAAAAAGTACAAGCTTAAGCTATAAAAATCAAACTTTTCTAAAAAGCTTTAATAAGATAAGTAAAAATGCTACTTTAAGAAATAGTTTTTTACAAAATCCTATGAATGATTCTTTAGATACTTTTATGAAAGGCATTGCAGAAAAATATAAGGATGTATCATATTCAAGATTATCTAAGTATAAAAGCAATGATGATAATTTCGAAAAAGCATTAAAAAGGTTAAATAGTAATAGTAATTATGCATCTAAAGCTTCTAAGCTAAGTGCAAAGGACTCAACATTAGATTTAAATAGTAATGGTTACTTTAATATTAAAACTAAGTCAGGAAAAACAGTTATATTAGGCTGCGATAGAGGAACTGTATATATGCCTGGAGATATAGATAAGTTGTCTAGTAGCGATGTAAAGGAAGTTGAAGAAATAGAACATCTTCTAACTTATTTAAATCATGATTCAAGTGGAATATTGGCATCTAGAAGTTTTAGTGAAGATTCTATAAAGAGCATGCTTTCTAAGGTTGGTATTAAGCCAGGATTTTTTGATATAAAGACGAGCTCTGGAAGTAATAAGTTTTTAATGCTTGATAATGGATCAATTTATTCTGAACGTCAAGTAGAGGCAGAAAGAGCTTTTTATAATCAAACAGATTTAATCAAAAATTCAGGATTTACTAAGGATTCTGTAATTTTAATTGATGGTAAGGAATATAAAATAGGTGAAGATGGACATTTTAATATTCCTAAAGGTGTAAGATGTGTAGCTGAAAATATGATAATAAAGAAATAGATGACAAAAAAGCTGTGTCAATTGATGCAGCTTTTTTTGCGTTTTTATATATAAATTTCTTTCTCAAATAAATGTTGTTAAAGATAAAGAGTTTTATTTTAAATATAATAACAAAATACTAATATCAAAAAAATAGTAATAATTACAAAGCACAACAACATTTATTTAATAAAGAACAGTAAATATATAACCGTGTATATGGAAACAATGGAAAAGGGTAAGAACTAGATATCGAAACCTTAAGAAATTAGGATTAACACATTACCAAGCAATAAAATTCGCCAATACCCGTAAAGGATATTGGCGAGTAGCTAATAGAGCAATATTAAATACTACACTTACAAATTATTAATGTCAAGAACTTTTCGAACAATAGTGCCAATATTCTTATGTACAATTATTTAATTATTTTTATCAGATATTTTAGATAGTGCAGTAGCAGTTCTATAAGAGTTTCCTAAAATAGTAACAATAGTAGAATGATGGA
>SVCL01000145.1 GCA_015058405.1 Clostridium sp. | reverse complement strand
GTCCTTAGTGATTTTTTCAATTACTTGTTGTATAATGTTCATGAGGTTAGCTCCTTTGTATGTTTTTTTTGGTTGTAATTTAATAATAACATACGGAGCTAGTCTCTTTTATTTTTTTCCTACAGTAATTTTACACTAAGTTTGTTTAACACACCAGTTCTATAAAACTTCATTAATTTTTTTATTTTTCAATTATATAATTCCACTTTTTAATGTAAATTATAATATAAAAACTAGATTTTACATAGATTTGATTTTTAAAAAATTAAAAGAAGTATCTAAACATAAATTTTAAATACTTCTTTTAAATTAGTTTATTTACATCCTTGTTTTCTAATTATAACAATCCCAATTCCTATAATTCCAAGTACTACTCCAGTAATACTTACAAGCTGAGCTACTCTAAAGTTTCCAAGCATTAAGCTATCAGTTCTTAATCCTTCTATGAATACTCTTCCTAAAGAATATAAAGCAGCATAGCTACAAATTACTACTCCATTTAAACCTTCTTTCTTTTTATATAAAATTAAAAGTAATATTATACAAACTAAAAGGTTCCACATAGATTCATATAAAAAAGTCGGATGATAATATGTCCCTTTTATATACATTCCATCCTGAATAAACTTTGGAAAATGACTTATAAATTCTTCTGTAACCATTCCTCCATGGGCTTCACTATTCATAAAGTTACCCCATCTTCCTATTGCCTGAGCTAAAATAATTGAAGGAGCTGCTACATCTGCATACTTCCAAAGGTTAACCTTCTTAATTCTTGCAAATATAAACACAACTATAAAGGCACCTATGAGGCCTCCGTGAATTGCCAATCCACCCTGCCTTATATTAATAATATCCATTAAGTTATCTTTATAATTATCAAATTCAAATGCTACATAATATAATCTTGCACATACTATTGCTACAGGAAAAGCCCATAAAAATGCATCTGTTAATAAGTCAAAATCTAAATCAAACTTCTTACAATTATAATAAGCTAATAATAATGCACAAAGTACACCCATACCAATTAAGATACCGTACCATCTTATCTCCATCCCAAAAAGCTGAAATGCTACTGGATTGTTCATTCTAATCTCTCCTATCCTCTTCTTCTCTTTTCAAAAAAATCCTTTAATAAATCACTGCATCTACTATCATAAGTCCAAATTGTATTAACAAATGTATTTAAACTCCTATTATCCACTAAATTTACCACCGATCCACAAGCCCCCATATCCTTATTAAAGGTTCCTATATAAATCTTAGATATTCTACTTTGCAAAATAGCACCAGTACACATAGGACAAGGTTCTAAAGTTACATACATCTCTGTCCCATTAAGTCTCCAATCCCCAATAATTTTACATGCTTCCTTAATAGCTATGATTTCTGCATGAGCTGTAGGATCATTATTAGATTCTTTTTGATTATGTCCTTTTCCAATTATTATACCATTTTTAACAATAACTGCTCCAATAGGAATCTCGCCTTTTTCTAATGCCTTTCTAGCCTCTTTTAATGCATAATCCATATAATTCATAATTCTTCACCTTTTCATTTTTATGTCGATTATCAAAAATTAGCTTCAACTTATAATATTGGATTCAACATTTATTATATTAAAATAAGCTGTATCCAAATTACTAAACTACAGCAAAACTTAATATAAGTATACTTTAATTTAATATTTTGATACAGCTTGTTTTTAAGTATATATCCTTACTTTCTTTATACGATTCTTATCTAATTCCTCTACAACAAATCTAAGATCATTAATAAGAACTTCTTCCTTGCTTTCAGGAATTCTTCCTAATTCTTCAATAATTAATCCACCTACAGAATCCAACTCTTCTGATTCCACATTTACACCTATAAGTTCGCTTATATCATGAAGTTTTGCACTACCATCAACAATATATTCATCCTCTTTAACTATCTGAATAGTATTATTCTCTTCATCATACTCGTCTTCAATTTCGCCAACTATTTCTTCTATTATGTCTTCCATAGTAATGATACCAACAGTTCCACCATATTCATCAAGAACTACCGCCATAGGTGTCCTAGTTTTCTTCATTTCATTAAATACTTCTGCTATTTTCTTAAATTCAAAAGTATAAAATGGTTCCCTAACATAATTAAGCACTTTAAAGTCCTCACTAGTATCTCCAGCTATAATTAAATCCTTAACATTTAAAATACCTATTACATCATCTATATTTTCATTATAAACAGGAATTCTTGAAAATTGCTCTTTCTTAACAACATCTAGAATTTCGTCATATGTAGCTTCTGAATCGATTGCTGTAACATTAACCCTTTGAACCATAACATCTTTAACCTGCATATCTGCAAAATCAAAAACATTAAATATCATTTCCTTTTCTACATCTTCAAGGACACCCTCTTCTTCGCTCACACCAACCATTGTCTTAAGCTCTTCTTCTGTAATAAATGGTTCTGTAGCCTTTGGATCTCCTCCAAAAAGTCTTATAAATACTGATGATATACCAGTAAATACAGCAACAAAAGGTTTAAATATAATTACACAAAGTCTTATTGGTTTGCTAACAAATAAAGAAACAGATTCAGACTTTTGCTTAGCTATAGACTTTGGAGTTATTTCTCCAAATATAAGTACTAATATAGTCATTGCAAAAGTAGATATTGCAATACTTGCTTCGCTACCCCCTAAAAGTTTAGCAGTTAAATTCGTAGCTAATGATGACGCTCCTATATTAACAATATTATTTCCAATTAAAATTGCACCTAAAAGTTTATTTGGCTCTTCTAAAAGCTTCTCTACAAGCTTTGCCCCTTTAACTTTTTCCTCTACCATGTGCCTAATTCTAATTTTACTCAAAGACATTAAAGCAGTCTCTGCCATTGAGAAAAATCCTGATAATACAAGTAGTACTATAAGCAGAATAATTTCTCCCGTATAACTAGAATCCAAGATTAAATCACTCCCTATTTTTTCAAATTTTAATTAATATTATACCATATTCAAGTTACTTTTTATATATCATTCTATTTAATTATTTTTCTCTCTTCTTAACATAATAGACTCTATCCCATAGGCTGCTATTATCACTAATAAAGGAATTATAAAATATCTATATCTTATTTGAATCTCTATAAGCATATAAACAAATATATACCCTAAAAACATTATTAAAAATAAATGTAGATTTTCAAACCTCCTTCTTTTATATAGTTCCCAAACTCCTATAGCAAATAACAATATAATAATAAAATACTGCAATTTTTCTAAAGCAACAGAAATATCATTATATTTGTTATACATATCCTCATCTGTATATATAAAACTAAAAGAATTATCATTAGCTCCCCAAAAAGTTACTGTTTTCTTTGCAAATAAAACAGCTATTTTTTTAGGATTTGAAATTCTCTCTTTAATTATTTCTTTCTCCATTTCATTTTTTTCATCACCAGCAGGAACATAATATAAAAGTTCATTATCTTCTGCACTATAGCTTCCATTTGACTCATAATTTAATCCAGTTACAAACTTCCAAAGAGGATTTCTATTACCAAACTCATATCTTGTTACTCCTGCATTAATTAAATACACAGAAAAAATATTAGTTACAATAAAAAATATAACTGCTACCCCTAAGGTCTTTCCTAAAGTAATAAAATACTTCTTATTTATATTTGTATCCTTAAATATAATAAACAAAATTAAAGCTAATAATACTATATCTCCTTCTGGTCTAATTATTTGACCAAGTCCCATTAGTATACCTGCTAACACAAAAGTCCACTTGTTATTAAACTTAGTCAAAATTAAATATATAGCCAAATAGAAAAATAAAGTTGTTATATGTTGATTTGTTAAAGTCGATGTATAAGCAATACTTGCAAAGTATAAACTATACATAAGACTAGAGAATCTAGCACTTCTTTCTGATATAAGTTTTTCTACTATTTTATATATTACAACTGGAATAAAAGATACTATCAAAGCATTTACAAGCTTTATTGCTAATAAAGATCCACCAAATAATTTATTTAAGGCCACTAAATATGTTGTAAATCCAAGTTGATAAACCCAAGAAGAAAAGTATAAATCATCTAATAAAGACGCCTTATCCCCATTTATTATTTTCATTGCAGCGTCTTGCATAAGAAAGAAATCTGATACAGGTTTTGTATCTACAAGAAGCACCCATATTACTCTAACTATTAAAGAAGTTACAAACAATGAAATAATAAATATCCTTTTACTTTTTATTTTCAGCAAGCTATATATAAGAACTGCCATTAAAGCTATTATTACACCTGCTATTAACATTTCTTTTATGTTACCTTCCAATATATCTTTTCCTATAAAAATCATATTGCTTAAAACCAGTATAATACTAAATATAAGAGATGGTATTAGTACAGTATTAGAAGCTAACTTATTTAACCTTTCTAATCTCATTTTTCACCATTACCTATTCCTTTTTTATTTTTACATATATTTTACCTATGGAAGAACACTTCATAAATAACTATATACACTACACCCTGGAAAAGTTTAGAATTATAATATAAATATAATACTCTTTAAGGAAGTGTGTACCTTGTTTGCTAATAAGAAAACTGACTTTACATATTATATAAAAAGTAATTTACATATTATTGTTTTATCATTAATTACTGTATTATCTTTTACTCTTAATTTTTATGCTATTAATAATTATGGCTATGGAAATGAATATTATTCAGCTGCAGTGCTTAGTATGACAAAAAGTTTTAAAAACTTTTTCTTTGTATCCTTCGATCCTTCTGGAATGTTAGCTATAGACAAACCTCCTTTAGGATTATGGGTTCAAGCTATCTTTGTTATTATTCTAGGCTTTAAGGGATGGGTTATGATATTACCTCAAGCTATTTCTAGTTCTTTATGCTGCATATTAATTTATATGTTAACAGTGAAGTTTTTTAGCACTAAAATTTCTTTGTTAGCTTCATTGACTTTTGCTATAACTCCTATTATAGTAGCAGTTTCTCGTAATAATACTATGGATATGCAGCTTATATTTATATTACTTTTATCTGTCTTCACTTTCTTCAAATGCTTTGAGAAAAATAAAAAAATATATCTTTTTCTTACTGCCATTTTAGTAGGCATAGGATTTAATATAAAAATGTTTCAAGCTTATTTGATTTTACCTAGCTTTGCTATTATTTATTTATTTTTTTATAAGGAGAAATTATATAAAAAGTTTATAGATGGATTTTTAGCTTGTATTTTAATGCTTGTAATATCTTTATCTTGGGTAACCTTTGTAGAACTTTATCCTAAAGAAGATAGGCCTTACATTGATAGCACTTCTAACAACTCAATTTATGAACTTATTTTTGAGCATAATGGAATAGAAAGGTTAATTGGTGAAAGTAATATTTATAGTCCCTCTTCATACCTCGAAGATGATATTAATTCAAGTAATCCTAATAATGATTCTATAGGAGAACCTTCTATTTTTAGATTATGGAACAACAATATTTATGGTCAAAGTTCTTGGTTATTGATTTTAGCCTTTTTATCAATCTTAACATGTAATAAAAAAATCAACTTAAAACATATTAAGATTAAAAACATATACTTTATTTTCTGGGAAATATATTTTTTAAGTATGTTTATTTTCTTTAGTTTTGCTGGATTTTATCACAGGTATTATTTATGTATGATAGCACCTCCTATAAGCATTATATCTGCTATAGGGTTACAAAAAATGTTTTTAGATTATAAAAAGAATTCTTCGTGGAAACAATACATTCTGCCTATATCAATAATAATTACAATAATTAATGAATTTATATATTTAATAAAAGATGAGGATATATCACTTTTATTAATACTAATATTTATTTCTTTATCTTTAGCCTCAATATTACTTTTATTTAAAGAAAAAACAAAAGAATATATATTACTAATATGTTTATGCAGCATTTTAATAAGTCCTTTTTACTGGGCAATAACACCTGTAATGTATGTACCAAACTTAACTAAACCTTCTGCTGGTCCTAATTTAAAAAACTTATATACACTGTCTACTAATATAAATAAAAAAGCAAATTCTAATAACTTGAATAGTAGCTTTGCTCTAGAAGAGTATTTGTTATCTAATTATGAAAAAGATAGCTTTTTACTGGTGGCCAGAAAAACTGCTGATGTATCTAACTTGATAATAAGTACAGGCCTTCCTTGCTATGCTTATGGAGGCTTCCTTGGTAAAAATAATTCTTTAGATATACCTAAATTAAAAGATCTTGTGGATGAAGGTAAAATAACTTACTTTCTTTTAGAGGAAGATGATGATTCATCTATTGCTAATTATGTTCGAGAGAATGCAAGGCTTATAGAAGAAAGTGAATATAAATCTTCTTTTGCTCAATTTAGCATTAAAATCGAAACTAAAAAAGATGCTTTATACTCTTTTAAGGAAACATAAAGGTTTGCACTGTATAATTTAACCAAACAAATTTTATAGGAGTTGGTTATTTTGAAAAAGAAGCATTATAGTTTTTTGTTATTATTAATTGTTATTTTATCATTCTTCTTGAACTTCTATGCTATTAGCAATTATGGAACAGGAAATGATTATTATGCAGCTTCTATTTTAAGTATGACAAAAAGTTTTAAGAATTTTTTCTTTGTAGCTTTTGATCCATCTGGATTAGTATCTATAGATAAACCTCCTGTTGGTTTTTGGATGCAGGCTATATCTGTATTAATATTTGGATATCATGGCTGGGCTATGCTTTTACCTCAAGCTCTTGCTGGTACAGTATCCTGTGTATTAATTTACATATTAGTCGCTAAATACTTTAAAAATAGAAATGCTGCTTTAATTTCATCATTAATTTTCGCTATTACTCCATCTGTAGTTGTTGTTTCTCGTAACAATACTATAGATATGCAACTTATTGCTGTATTACTTTTAAGTACTCTATTCTTATTTAAATCCTTAGATACAGGTAAGTGGAGATACTTATTTATAGCTGGAATCCTTATAGGTATTGGTTTTAATATAAAGATGTTTCAAGCTTATATGGTCGTTCCTGCCTTTGCTCTAATCTACTTGATTTTTGCTAAGGAAAAAGTATCTAAGAGATTTATAGCAGGTGGAATCACCATAGCTATAATGTTTGCTGTTTCTATTTCTTGGACAGTTATTGTAGAGCTTTATCCAGCTTCTGAAAGGCCTTATGTAGATAGTACTTCTAAAAACTCCGTTATTGAACTTATCTTTGAGCATAATGGAGCAGAAAGAATTGTTGGTAGAAGTGGAATGATGGGAGCAGGTGGCCCCCCAATGTCGTCAACTTAGCAATAAGAGACTTAAAAAAGAAACCTTAGATTAAATTTTTTTCAATAGCTATTTAAAATTTTCTTAAAAAATGGTACACTAAATAAATCCACTGGTAAAAGTGAATTTTAAAGTATGTATTT
>SVCL01000144.1 GCA_015058405.1 Clostridium sp. | reverse complement strand
TAATTGTATAATTCTTATGTAAAATATTTGTTTTATTCATGTAAATATTTTACTACAAATCCTGACTTCTTTGAGGTTAGGATTTAATTTTTTTTATAGAAAAAGGGCGTCACACTATTTTTTAGTGCGACAGCCCCTTTTTTGTGCAAATTAAAAAAAATGCTTGTTTGAGTTTTTTAGCACTAAAAAAATAAATACATAGGACGAAAAATATATGTAAATAGTTAAAAAATATATAAATACTATTTTCTTAACAAAAAAAGAAAAAAATGTTACAATATAAAAATGACATTAAGAAATAAAAATTAGTTAGGGGGATATTCATGGATGAAGATATATTAATACTAGAGGATATACCAGGATACATAAGAGATAGATGGAGTTTAGTTGTAATATTTGCGTTAACTACAACAATATTAGCAGCTGTCTTAAGTTTTTTTATTATAAGTCCTAAATATGAAGCAAAAACTAAATTATTCATAGGAAAGGAAAATAGTTCAGAAAAAACTCAAAATTATAATAGTAATGATATTCAAATGTATCAAAAGTTATTGAAAACTTATTCTGATGTAATTCTTACTGATGATTTAGTAGAAAGTGCATTAAGTAAAAAAAATATTGATCTTAGTACATCAGATGTATTATCAAAGTTATCAGTTACTCCTAAAAATGATACACAAATATTAGAGATAAGTTATGTTTCAAAAGATAAAAATGAAGCAATGGAGGTAGTTGATGCTGTAACTAATAAATTTATAGAAACATCAAGTACATTAATAGCAAATGCTAACGTAAAAATAGTGCAAAATGTTAAGCTGCCACAAGAACCTATTAGTCCTAATAAGAAATTAAATCTATTAATAGGAATAGTACTTGGAATAGTAGGTGGATGTGCTATAGCAGTATTCCTTGGACTAAATGATAATACATTTAAAGATAAAAATCAGGTTGAAAGTTTAGTGGAATTACCTGTTATAGGTACTATTCCTAATTCAGATATTATAAAGTAAGGAGAATAATATGTTTATAGTAGAAGAAAAACCAAAGTCAATTTCAGCTGAAAGTTATAGAACTTTAAGAACTAATATACAATATTCTTCTTTTGATAAAGAAATAAGAACTATAGTTGTAACTAGTTCAGAACCAGGTGAAGGAAAATCTACAGTAGCAGGTAATCTAGCTCTTTCTTTCGCACAAGCAGAAAAAAGAACAATAATAATAGATTGTGATTTAAGAAAACCATCTTTACATAAGAAATTTAGAATTTCAAATTTATTTGGACTTTCAGAAGTTTTAATTGGTAGTGAAAGGATAGAAAAAGCAATTATTAAGCATTCGCCATATCTACATATATTAACTTCAGGTAAAATACCTCCCAATCCTGCAGAAATGCTTGGATCAAGAATTATGAATAAGCTATTAAATGAGCTTAAGGACGTATATGACATAATTATATTAGATTCAGCACCACTTCAAGCAGTAACTGATGCTCAAATTCTTTCTACTAAAGCTGATGGAACTATCCTTGTAATTAGAGCGGAAAAAACCAAAAGAGACTCAGTAATGCAAGCTAAACAACTATTAGAGAAGGTTGGAAGCAACATATTAGGAATAGTATTAAATGCTGTTGAAGATAGAAAGAAAAAATATTACTACTATTACGGTAGTGAAAAAAGGGAAGATAAGTAATGATAGATATTCATTCACATATACTATCAGGTATAGATGATGGTTCTCAAAGTAAAGAAATGACATTAGAAATGTTAAGACAAGCTGCTAAAGATGGAACAGAAAAGATAGTAGCAACACCTCATTTTTGTAGAGGTTATGGAGAAAGTACTTATGAAGAAGTAAAAGAATTAGTTAAGGATATAAGAAATTTAGCTAAAGAAGAAGAAATTAATATAGATATATATCATGGACAAGAGGTGTATTATTCAGAATCTATGTTAAATGATTATAATGAAGGGATAATAGGAACGATTAATGATTCTAAATATATGTTATTTGAGTTTCCTATGACTGTAGAACCGGATGAAGATGCATTTAACATAATATATGAACTTCAGCTTAAGGGGCTGGTTCTTATTCTTGCTCATCCAGAAAGATACAAATTTGTAATTAATAATCCGGAAAAGATAAATAGATTTATTGATGAAGGTGTATTATTTCAACTAAACTCGGGAAGTTTGGAAGGAAAGTTTGGAGATAAGGTTAAGAAGACTGCTAATATTTTGGTGGAAAATGGTATATATAATTTTATTGGTTCTGATGCACATAATGATGGCTCTAGGAAGACAGGGGTATCTAATGGTGCTATGTTAGCGGCTAAAAAGAATGGTATATATGAAAGTTTATTTTGGGAGAGTGCTGAGAGAGTACTTATGAACCAGGACATAGAATTTGTAGGCTTAAAGGTAAAAAAAAGAAAGTCGTTTTTTTCTTTTCTTAAGAAATAAAATAGATTTTTAAAGAAAAGTATATAAAATGAAATAGGAGATGGAATATGAAACACGTATTTATAGTTGGTTCAAAGGGAATTCCAGGTACTTATGGCGGATATGAAACGTTCGTAGACAAACTAACTGAATATCATAAAGACAATAAGTCTATAAAATATCATGTGGCCTGTAAAAGTACAGAAAATAGTGAATTTAAATATAATAATGCTAGATGTTTTAATATTAAAGTTCCCAATGTAGGATCTGCACAAGCTATTTATTATGATATATTGGCATTAATTAATTGTTGTGATTATATTAAAAAAAATCATATTAAAAATCCTATTGTATATATATTAGCTTGTCGTATAGGACCTTTTGCTGCTTATTTTCAAAAAAAGATTCATAAATTAGGAGGAAAAGTTTTTTTAAATCCAGATGGACATGAGTGGTTACGTGCAAAATGGCCTTATTTAGTTCGTAGATATTGGAAGATGTCTGAAGCTATGATGGTTAAACATGCAGATTTAATTATTTGCGATAGTAGGAATATAGAAGATTATATTAATGATATTTATAGTAGTTATAACCCTAATACAACGTTTATTGCTTATGGTGCAGAAACCAGAAAAAGCTTATTAGCAAATGATGATGAAGAATTATTAAATTGGTATAAGGAAAAAGGTGTATCAATTAAAAATTATTATTTGGTTGTAGGGAGATTTGTTCCAGAAAATAACTATGAAATTATGATTAAGGAATTTATGAGAAGTAAATCTGATAAAGATTTTGTTTTAATTACAAATGTTAGTGACAAGTTTATGAATGAATTAAAAAAGAAAACTAAGTTTTATACGGATCATAGGATAAAGTTTGTAGGAACTGTATATAATCAAGAATTATTAAAGAAAATTCGTGAAAATGCATATGGGTATTTTCATGGACATGAAGTAGGGGGAACAAATCCTAGCTTGCTAGAAGCTTTAGGAAGTACTGATTTGAATTTATTATTAGATGTTGGTTTTAATAGAGAAGTAGGAGAAAAAGGTGCTATATATTGGAATAAAGAAATAGGTAGCTTATCTAACTTGATTGAAGAAGCAGAAAATATGTCAGAGATAGATATAAGAAAATTAGGAATTAGAGCAAAAAGCAGAATTGCGAATGCTTATAGTTGGGAAAATATATGCACTATGTATGAAGAGATATTTATGAAGGGGAGTAATTTGAATGTCGAAAAAAGCTTTTATTGTAATAATGATAGTGAGATTCGTGAAGAGTTTTCTTATAAATAATATCTTTACTTCAAGTCATATAAACATAGGTGTTTATAGGGAGGTTTTATAAAAGCGTACTTAATTATAAAAACAAGCATAAAAGGGAGGAAAAATGAAGGTATTAGTGGTTCATAATTTTCATAGAACAGGTTCTGCTAGTGGAGATGATCAAGTATTTAAGAGTGAAACGATGTTATTACAACAACATGGAATTGATGTTGTCAGATATACAGTATCAAATGATAGTTTTGATTCTTTGGGCATATTGGGAAAGTTGGTAGCTACATTTGAAATGTTATGGTCTTTTAAAAACTATAAAACTATAAAAAAGATTATTAAGGAACAACATCCAGATGTATGTCATATTCATACGTTTTTTCCTTTATTATCTCCTTCGGTGTTATATGTGGCAAAGAGACATGGTTGTAAGGTAATAGCTACATTACATGATACAAGATTTATATGTCCTTGTGCTACATCACTAAGAGGAACAGAAATCTGTAATAAATGTGGTGATGGAAATTATTTGAGAATGTGCAAATATAAATGTTTTAAAGGTTCTAGATTACAAAGTTTATTAGTAGCAATTATTTTTAAATATCATAGAGTGAGAAAAAGTTTTTATAAGCAGATTGATAAGTACATATGTTTAAATGAAAATCAAATTACGTTATTAAAGAATATTGGTTTTAATGAAGAAAAAATTGTTAAAAAGTATAATTTTGTTCACGATCCTAAAGCAGAATCAAAAGAATTTTATATAGATAAGGAGCTCCCTAATAGGTATGTTGTTTTTTATGGAAGGATTGGAGAAGAAAAGGGAATACGTGTCTTAATGGATATATGGAATAAAATTGATGACATACCATTAGTAGTTATGGGAGCAGGTCCTATGGAAGAGGAATTCAAGAAGTGGGCTAATAAAAAGAAAAATGTTTATTTTCTTGGATATACTCAACATGAAAAGTGCTTATCTATTGTGAAAAATGGAGAGTTTGTAGTATTTCCTTCAATTTGGTATGAAGGATGTTCTATGGTAGAAATTGAAACAGAAAGTTTAGGCAAAGCTATTGTTGCTACTGATTTAGGGTTTTCGTCAGAAGCGATTAAAGATGGAATAAATGGTTATAAGGTTAAATTAGGTAATGTTGAGGGATTTGTTAGAATAATAAAGGAACTTTGGAAAAGTCCTGAGTTATGCACTAAAATAGGAGAAAATGCAAGAATTGATTATGAGTCAAAATATCTGCCTGAAGATAATTATAATCAATTAATAAATATTTATAATGATACACTAATAAAATAGACAAATTAATAGTAAATTCTATAATTTTAAGGAGAGTTAAAATGTATAAGGTATCAATAATTATACCAGCTTATAATTCAGAAAAAACATTAAAAAGGTCACTTGATACACTTATCAATCAAAAATATAAAGAGATTGAAATAATCATAGTAAACGATGGATCTAATGATAATACAGAGGTTGTTGCTAAAAGTATTGCTAAGGATGATTTGCGCATACGTGTCATTTCAATTAAGAATGGTGGAGTAAGTAATGCAAGGAATATAGGAATAGAAAATGCAAAAGGTGAATTTATAGCTTTTATGGACTCCGATGATTTTATGGATTTAGATATGATATCACAATTAATGAGTAATTTTGATAATAAGGTAGACTTGGTTTGTTGTGGGCATAAGGTTGTTAATGATAGAGGAAAAGTCACATTTTTTCAAGAACCTTTTAATATGAGAAGTGAAAAAAAAGAGTATTATAAAGCAATAGAAAATATGAAGGATGTTAATTGCTTTAATAGTGTTTGGAACAAGATTTTTAGAAAGTCTGTGATTATTAATAATAATATTAAAATGGATACTTCTTTAAGCATGGGTGAAGATTATTTATTTGTAATGGAATATTTAAAAAAATGTACAAATGACATAGTAGTAATTAGCAAACCATTATATAATTATACGTTATCTTCAGGAGGGTTACAGGCTTCATTTGAGTCGAATGAACAACTTAGATTAGAACAGTTAAAATATTTAAAAAACTTATATTTAATATATAAATACCCCTTGAATGGATTTTATTATGAGGTATTAAGAACATTTTATATTCTAATTTTAGAAGCTAAAAGTTTAACGAAAGTAATTAATAAAATATTTATGTCAGATGAATATAAACAATTAGTACAAGAAAAATTGGAATTTAGTGTAAAGTATAGTGTTTTTTTGATGTTGCTTAAGATGAAAAATAAAATAATGATTATAGTAACGGTAAAGTTGTTTAGAGGTATGAAGATATTAAAAGGTAGAGCCTATAAGTGGTGATAACTAAAAGGTTACTTTATGAGGTGTAGGAATGAAAATAAAGATAAGAAAAAGTCAATTGAAAATAGCGATACTTTTAATGCCATTTTTTACTTTTGCATTAGGATATAAATGGCCATTTTTAGGTGAAGTTATAAGCACTGAAAGATATTTATTTCTAGCATTCTTAATTATATTTACATTAAGTAGTAAAAGAATCGTTTCTCTAATTAAAGAAAAAACATTTATTTTTTTAGTATTGTTTTATGCTGTGGTAAATATTTCAACTAGTATTAATGGTGAACAAATTGAAAATTCCTTACAACTAATGGGGTATGGAGTTGTACCGTTTTTGGTGTTTTGCAAATACTGGGATAAAAAAAATTGTATGGCAAGTATTTTGAGTGGTATTGATTTGAGTTTTTCAATACTGATAATAATTAATATGTTTATTATGATTATATATCCAGAAGGTATTTATTCAACCAATAGTACAGGAATACCTACTCCATATTATTTATTTGGAGGGAAGAATCAAATGGTTGCTCCGTTGATTACTGGTATATGCTTTTTTATTGAAAGTTCATATAACAAGTATAATAAACTTACAAATAGAGCACTTATAAAGATAATTATATGTATAGGTGAAATTATATTTGGAGGAAGTACAACAGGATTGGTAATTACTACTATGATTATGATTCTATTGTTTATAGGAGAGAAGAGGAATAAGATTATAAGAACCAATATCTCTTTGATAAGTATAGTTGTTTTATTTGTATCAATTGTAATTTTAAGAATGCAAAATATTTTTGCATTTTTTATTGAAAAAGTATTACATAAATCTCTTGACTTAACTAATAGAACTGATATTTGGGATTCTGCATTATTTAGTATTGATAATAATCCAATTTTAGGTACTGGAGTATCTTCTTCTTTAGCAGGAAATGTACATTTAGTTCTTTCATATGTTGAAAAAGATATATTTGCTCATGATATGTATTTAGATATTTTAGTTATGGGAGGAATATGTGCACTTTCATTATTTATAATTATGATAATAATAGTTAAGATTGAATTCGATAGGGGATTTACTAAATATAATGAATTAAGCTTTATTTGGATCGGATTCTGGCTATATTTATTGGCATCATTATTTGATATTTATACGGGAAATTATTGTATGTATATTATGATAGCATATATTGTATCACAATATAATAATAAAAGGATGGAGGATAATAATATATATGTCTAATGGAATGGTAATTTTAAATTATAAAGATGCGTTAAGATCAAAAGAACTAGCATATAGGTGCATGGAATTTGGTTGCATTGATCATATAGTTATTGTAGATAATTGTAGCAATGATAATTCTTATGAAGAATTATTGAAAATTAAAAATTCCAATATAGATGTAATAAAATCAGATTATAATGGTGGATTTTCTTATGGATGTAATTATGGAGCAAAATATTTAGTAAATAATTATAAACCAGAGTATATTTTGTTCGCTAATACAGATACTATCTTTCCAGAAGAAAATATTATTGAAAGTATTAAAGTCTTAAAGTTAAATAGTCAATTAGGAATGGTAACAACAAGGATGAAGAATGTAAAAGGTGAAGAAGAGATAAGTGCATGGCCCTTTACAACATTTATTAAATTGTATCTTAATTGTTTTTGGATATATAGATTCCTTTTAGCAAAGTTAGGTAGTCCGAGTAAGTATGATTTTACAAATGAAATAGTACAAGAGGTAGATGTTGCACGTGGAAGTTTTATGCTTTTTAAAACTTCAGCACTAATTGAAGCTGATTATTTTGATGATACAACATTTTTATATGCAGAAGAAACAATTATAGCAAAACGTTTAGCAAAGGTTAATAAAAAAATAGGAATAATAAATAACAAATGGTATATACATAATCATAATTATAGAGAGAAAAATACAACAACGATTGCTCAGTTGAGATCTTTACATGAATCATCATTATATTATTTGGAAAAATATTGCGATTTGAGTTTTTTTAAACAAATCTTATTTAAGAAAACTATAACGTATTCCTTAATGGAACAATCACTTATAAATAAAATAAAAAAAATAATAAAGAGGTAATTTATGAATAAAATAGGTATTATTACATATCATGCGTCGCATAATTGTGGATCTATGCTTCAAGCATTTGCGTTACAAAATGTTTTGAATGATAAATTTAATGCAGAAAATGAGATAATTGATTTCTCAAATGAAGGACAACAAGCTATGTACAAGCCTTTTTGGAGAGTTAAAAATATAAAGGGATTAATTAAGAATATTCTTTGGTTTACTGTATTACCTTCAATAAAGAAACAGAGGGAAGATTATATAAATTTTAGTGAAAAGTATTTTAAACTTTCTAAACATTCTTATTCAGTAAATCAAGAGTTAGTTGAAACAAATAACTTTTATAATAAATTCATAACTGGAAGTGATCAGGTATGGAATATATCGTGTATGGATACTGATGATGCTTATTATCTTAATTTTGTAGAAGGAAATTATAGATATGCATATGCAACAAGTTTTGGAGCATTTAATCCATTTGTGGATTTGCAAAGGTCAGATTATTATAAAACTTTAGTAAATAAATTTGATAGAATTTCTGTAAGAGAAAGTAATGCGAAGAAGTGGGTGAGAGAGGCTACTGGAAAAGATGTTTTTATGACATTAGATCCAACAATGCTTTTAAGCCAAGACGAATGGGAAAATAAAATTGAGAATTTAAGTTCACCAATTGTTAAAGGTGATTACGTATTCTACTATTGTTTTAGAATTTCTCAAGATATTGCTAAGTTTTTACAAGGAGTATCAAAGAAGATAGGAATGCCAGTTTATTTTTTAGAACCTAAGGAATGGGCATTAAGGTGTTGCTGGAAGAATAAAATTAAACTTGTAAATAATTATGGTCCTGAAGCATTTTTAAATCTTATGAAGTACTCTAAATTAATCTTTACAACATCTTTTCATGGAACAGCATTTTCAACTATTTTCAAGAAAGATTTTTGGTATATTGATTCAGGAAAAAATGATTTATCAAAAGATGATAGAGCAGTTTCGTTTTTAAAGCAGCTAGGCTTAATGGAGAGATATCAAACAATAGAAAATTTAAAAACTATAGATTTATTTACTATACCAGATTATACAGTGGTAGAGGAAAAGCTTAAGGTATTAAAAAAGGAATCATTTGACTATTTGGAGAGTATTGTAAATGATAAATAATAAAGAGAAACATGCATATTTAATAATGGCTCATAGTAATATTGAACAATTAAATTTTTTGTTGGAAACTTTAGATTCTAAATATGCAGATATTTTTTTACATATTGATATTAAATCGGAAATAGATAAAGATAGTATTATTAAGTTAAAGTTTTCTAATATAGAAATTATAAAGGAAGTTAGCGTTTTTTGGGCCGATTTTAGTCAGGTTGAGTGTGAGCTATTATTATTAAAAAGAGCAGTTAAAAAAGGGTATTCATATTATCACTTAATATCAGGATTGGATTTTCCTTTGATGAGCACAGAAAAGATTTATAGAAAGTTAGAAAGTTGTAATAAATTATTTATTCATTTTACTACTGAGGAGAATTTAAATGAAACAATCTCATTTGTAAAGTATTATAGTTGTTTTCAAAAGAAGCTTCATATTGTAAATAGGGGAAAACAATTTTCTATTTATAAGGTAATTAATAAATTAAGTTTATTATGTCAAAAGGTAATTGGAATTAATAGAATACAAAGTAATCTTCAAATTAAAAAAGGAGCTAATTGGTTTAGTATTCCTAATGATTTTGCAGAGTATATCATAAAAAATGAGCCGTTTATATATAAACAATTTTCTAATACAAGAAGTGCGGATGAATTCTTTGTTCAAACATTAGTATATAATTCTTCATTTAGAAACCGTATTTATCATTTTAAACAAGATGATTCATATGAATCTTGTTTAAGAGTTATTGATTGGAAACGTGGAACACCATATATTTTTACTTGTAAAGATATTGATGAATTAAAGAGTTCTAAAATGATTTTTGCTAGAAAATTTGATTATAATGTGGATAAAAAAGTTTTAATTGATTTGAGAGATTGGATAAATAAATAATTTTTTAAGTTAGTATTTATTTTATAGTAATAGGGAGGAAACTGATGATAGAAAAAAGAAAATCTGTAAAGCTTAATGCAATGTTAAATGTTATGAAAGTTGGATTGAGTATAATTTTTCCTCTTATTACATTTCCATATGCATCACGCGTTTTAGGAGTAGAAAATTTAGGTAGAGTTAATTATGGAAGCTCTATAATAAGTTATTTTATATTATTGGCATCAATGGGGGTAACTAGTTATGCAGTACGTGAAGGAGCAAAGATACGTAATGATGAAAAGTTATTTAATGAATTTGCAAATGAAGTTTTTACAGTTAATATATTTACAACTATAGTATCATATTTATTTTTAATCTTATCGTTTATAGTTTTTTCTAAATTACATAATTATGCTTCTGTAATAATAATTCAAAGTTTTAGCATAGTATTTGCTACATTGGGTGTTGAATGGGTTAATAATATATATGAAGACTATTTATATATTACCTTAAGAAGTATAGCTATTCAGGTTATATCACTTATATGTTTGTTTATTTTTATAAAAAAACCTGAGGATTATTTAATTTATGCAGGAATAACGGTATTAGGAAATGGACTTATATGCATTTTGAATTTAATACATTGTAGGAAATTTGTAAAACTAAAAATAATAGCAAAGTGTAATTTAAAGAAACATTTAAAGCCAATGATTATTTTTTTCTCAAATACAATTGCTGTTACAATTTATGTGAGTGCAGATATGACAATGCTTGGGTGGATTATTGGCAGCTACTATGTTGGTTTATATACAGTTTCAGTAAAAATATATCAAATAATAAAGCAATTGCTAACAGCAATATATTTTGTGTCAATTCCTAGGCTATCAAGTTATGCTGAAAAAAAGAATTATTCTGAATATAAGAGTTTGTTAAGTGAAATTTGTTCTGTTTTATTATTAATTATGCTTCCAATGTGTACTGGATTAGCTGTATTATCAGAAAAGTTAATATTGCTACTTTCAGGAGAAAAATATATTGAAGCAACAATGTCATTAAGAATATTATCAGTAGCTTTATTTTTTGCTGTAGTAGGAGGGATAATAGTTAATTGTGTTAATACGCCATTAGGTAGAGAAAAAAGTAGTTTAAGGGCTACTGTAATTGCTGCAATTATAAATATAGTTCTTAACATAATTTTTATTCCTATTTTTTATCAAAATGGTGCAGCGTTTACTACTGTAGTATCTGAGTTATTAGTTTGTATAATTTGTATATACGATAATAAAGAGATAGGCAAATTTATAGATTTAAATGTGATATTGAGACAAGCTAGATATGCAATTATTGAATGTATATGGATAGTTGTTGTTGGAATTTTATTATCAATATATATAACTTCTACTGTTTATTATATTATAAGTGTTATGTTTTTTAGTTTTATTGGGTATTTATTTATATTATTTATAGGGCAAAATAAATATGCAATATCAATTTTAAATTTATTGAAAGATAAGTTTGAATTTAATTAATAATATACGATGAATTTTAATACTAGAATAAACCTAGTGGTGATATAAAATGCACTATTAGGTTTATTTTTTAATAAAAAAATAATATGAACGGATTCTTTAAAAACGCAGCGATTAACATTAAAAATTTAAAAAAATATATAATTAATTATTTTTTTAAAAAGTAAATTCATAAGTATAAATGTAAGCGTAAAGAATTTGACACCTAGATTCTAGGAGTATTCTATTGATAAAATTTTATAAAAATATTAATTTTATCTGGAGGTTACTCATGTATCAAAAATTAGATAATGCTACTTGGGAAAAATATATAAATGAATATTC
>SVCL01000143.1 GCA_015058405.1 Clostridium sp. | reverse complement strand
GAACCTTTATTAAAGTGCGTCAAATTTTAGATTAAAGTTTTTTAGTAACCTAAAATAGATATATTCATCAAAAAAAGGAAGTGCCATTAGCAATTTTTTAAATTGCTAATGCGACACTCCCTTTTTTTAACGTCTATGAAAGTATAAAATCAAAAAAACGGGAAGCCTTATAATTACAGACTTTAGAGGTATCAAAGAAGCTAAGACGTTAAAAATAAAATTATAGTGCCACAGCAGAACCTTAAAGCTTAAATAAAAAATATATTTTAAAAAGGAATATTTAAGCTTTAAGAACGCTGCTGTATGGCTAAAAAATATAGATGATTATGGTTATAGAATTTAGGGGGAAGGGAATTATAAATAGGCATACTTTTCTTTTTATAGGGCAATTTATATATAAGAATATATACAGATATGGACTATTTTTATATAAGAAAACATAAAAATTATAATAGCTAAGTTTGCTTGTATATTAATGGGATATATATAATCCTTATGGAAGGTAGGTGAAGTCATCTCTTAAGGTTTAAGAGTGTGGCAAAGAAACATGAAAGACTATTGCATTAATAATTTAAGAAATGTAGGATTAATTGGTCATAGTTCTACAGGAAAAACTTCATTGATAGAGGCCTTGTTATTTTATTCAAATACAATAGACAGATTAGGTAAAGTAGAAGATGGATCAACAACATCAGATTTTGATCAAGAAGAAAAAAAGAGAAAAATTTCTATATCTGCATCCATAAATCCAATAGAATGGAATAAGGTAAAGGTTAATCTAGTAGATATACCAGGCTATTTTGACTTTGTCGGAGAAAGTATAGAGGCCATGAGAGCTATTGATGTAGCAACAATAGTTGTATGTGGCGCTACAGGAGTTCAAGTAGGAACTGAAAAGGCTTGGGATTATTGTAATAAGATAAAATTACCAAGAACATTTTTTATAAATAAGTTAGATAGAGAAAATTCAAGTTTTGATAAAACTCTTGAAGATTTAAAAGATAAGTTTGGGATAAGTGTTGTTCCAATTCAATATCCTATTGGATCTGAAGAAAATTTTAGTGGTATAGTAAACGTTATTACTAAAAGAGCTCGTATTTATAATCCAAAGACTAAGAGAATGGAGCTTGCAGAAGTTCCAGCAGAACTAATGGATAAAATAGATGAATGTAAGAGAATGATAACAGAAGCTGTTGCGGAAACAGATGAAGAATTATTAGATAAATACTTTAATGAAGGAGAATTATCTGATTTAGAACTTTATGAAGGTTTAATTAATGGATGTGCATCTGGAGATATAGCTCCTGTTATGTGTGGCTCTGCATTAAAGGTTGTAGGAATGGATACTTTGCTTGAAGATATAGTAGAATGTTTCCCATCACCTAAATATGCATTAAAACAAAAAGTTGTTAATTTAGATAATGAAGAAGAGTCTTTTGTGAGTTTAGATGAGAATAAACCTTTCTCTGCATTTGTATTTAAGACTATAGCTGACCCATTTGTAGGCAAAATATCTTTATTTAGAGTTATTACTGGTTCATTATCGGAAGATAGTGTGGTTAAAAATAGTAATAAGGGAAAACAAGAAAAACTTAATCATATGTTCTTTATGAGAGGTAAAAATCAAGTACCAACTAATAAGATTGTAGCTGGAGATATTGGAGCTGTAGCTAAACTTCAATATACATCTACAGGTGATACTTTATGTGACCAAAGTTTAAATATTAAGTATGATAAACTTAACTTCCCAGAAACTGTAGTTTCTAGAGCTGTTTTACCTAAGAGTAAAGGTGATGAAGATAAGATATCATTAGCTTTAAATAAATTATTAGATGAAGATCCTGTATTTACAATAGCTAGAGATATAGAGAATGCAGAAACAATAATTTCAGGAGTTGGAGAAATTCATTTAGAGGTAATTGCTAGTAAGTTGAAAAATAAATTTGGTTCTGAAGTTATTTTGAGAGAACCAAAAGTTCCATATAGGGAAACTATAAAGGGTAGAGCAGATGTTCAAGGAAAGCATAAGAAACAATCAGGAGGACATGGTCAATATGGAGATGTAAAGATTCTTTTTGAACCAAGAGATGATGGAGAAAAAGATCTTGAATTTGTAGATAAGGTTGTAGGAGGAGTAGTTCCTAGAAACTTTATTCCAGCAGTAGAAAAAGGATTGAGGGAATGTATTAAACATGGAGTATTAGCTGGATATCCAGTAATAGGACTTAAGGCGACTTTACATGATGGATCATATCATCCTGTAGATTCTTCTGAAATGGCATTTAAAGTAGCTGCATCTCTTGCATATAAGAAAGGTCTTGAAGAGGCTAAGTCAATATTATTAGAACCAATTATGCATATGGAAATATTAATTCCTGATGAATATATGGGAGATGTAATCGGGGATTTAAATAAAAAGAGAGGTAAGGTTCTTGGTATGGAGCCAGAAGGAAAGTTACAAAAATTAATAGCTGAAGCTCCTATGTCAGAATTATTTAAGTATGCTACTGATTTAAGATCAATAACTCAAGCAAGAGGAAGTTTTGTAATGAATCTTGATAAATATGAAGAAGTTCCTCCTGCAGAAGCATTAAAGATTATTGATAAGAGTAAAGAGAATAATCAATTAAGAAATGAAGCTTAAAAGCAATAATTAGAGGAAATAAGAATTAAAGGATTAATGTGTATTCATACATTAAAAATTTAAATTTCTATTTCCTCCATTTTTTACATTAAGGATGAATATAAAGGAAGGCATTTGAGAAAAATAAATTTAGCATAATGAATAATAGCATATTTAAGAACATAGATATAAACATGAATATTGATTAATAGTCTGTGGAGGATGCTTAAATTAGGAGGATAAACATGTCAGATTATAAGATGGATATTAAAGGATGCATAGGGTTAAGTGAATATAGTAATATTCATGATTACCTTGGTGTAGTAGATAAAGATGACAACTTTACTATAACTTTAAAGAGAAATAGTAATCAAGAAATCAATATTATTAGTTCTATGTTAAGGGATAATAATTTCAATATTATCTCAGAAGGGTATGATGAAAAGGGAATTTATTATATTTGTGCCCATAAAATAAAATAAATTTAAAAATGGTCTTTATTTTTATTCAAATTATATTTAAAATAGTACATGTAAACATTTTAATTTTTACGCTTATTTTTAAGGAGGTTGTTATGAAAAAGTATGTTATAGGGATTGACTTAGGTGGTACTAAGATAAGTACTGCATTATCTACATTCGAAGGAGAGGTTGTAGAAAAAGTAGTTATACCGACAAATGCAAAAGAGGGTGAAATTCCAGTTCTTAATAGAATAATAGGAACAATAGAATCAGTTTTAGGACAAGCTGATGTTAAGATAGAGGAAGTAGAAACAATTGGAATCGGTTCACCAGGACCTCTAGACGCTAAGACAGGAGTTATAATCACTACTCCAAATCTTCCATTTAAGAACTTTAATGTTGTTAAACCAATAAGGGACAAGTTCGATGTACCAGTATATTTAGACAATGATGCTAATGTAGCAACTATTGGGGAGTTTATGTTTGGTGCTGGAAAAGGTAAGAACAATGTTGTATACTTTACAGTAAGTACAGGTGTTGGTGGTGGTGCCGTATTAAATGGCAACATATATAGAGGAAATACTTGTAATGCTTTAGAAATTGGACATATGACTGTAGCACCTAATGGACCAAGATGTAATTGTGGTAACGTAGGTTGTCTAGAAGCTGTTTCTTCAGGAACTGCTATAGGAAAAAGAGGTATGGAAGCAGTTGCAACTAATGTTGAAACATCATTAAAATCATATGAAAAGATAACTTCATATGAAGTATTCAAGGAAGCTGAAAAAGGTGATGAAGTAGCTAAAGAAATAGTAGAAAATGCTTTAAATTACCTTGGAATAGGTGTTGCTAATGCTGTAACAATATTCGACCCAGAAGTAGTTATTATCGGTGGTGGAGTTACTCAAGTTGGTGACATATTATTTAATAAGGTAAGAGAAGTTGTTAATAAGAGATGCTTCAAGACTATGGCAGAAGCTTGTGAAGTAGTGCCAGCAGGTTTAGGAACAGATGCAGGTGTAATAGGAGCAGTAGCTCTAGCTATTTTAGAAAGTAGAAATAATAAATAATATTTATATAAATATTCTAAAGCTCAGTAGATTAATTTCTACTGAGCTTTTTTAGGAGGTTAATATGACAGAGATATATTTAACAAGACATGGTCAAACTTTATGGAACTTAGAAAAAAGATTGCAAGGTCAAGGGGACTCTCCATTAACTGAAGCAGGAATAGAGGGAGCCAAGTTATTAGGTGAGAGATTAAAAAATATTGATTTAGATGTAATTTATACAAGCCCTATAAAAAGAGCACTTCAGACTGCTAAGCTAATAAAAGGAGATAGAAACATTAAATTAGTAGAAGAAGATGGATTAATGGAAATTAATTTTGGAGAATATGAAGGTCATACAGAAGAAGAGATGTTGAGTCTTGGAAGAGGCGAAGAAATAAGTAAGATATTTAATGGTGAAATGGATGCTATACCTCCAAAAGGTGAATCTTTAAGAATGGTTGCTGATAGAGTAAAAGAAACTTTAGATAAAATTATTGAAAAAGAAAAAGATAAGAAAATTTTAATTGTAACTCATGGAACAACTTTAAAAACTATAGTAAGTTATTTTAGAGAAGATAGTGAGATATATCATGAGATAATGGGACAAGCAACATTAACAAAAGTTATAGAGAATAATGGAAATTTCTCGTTTGAATATATAAATAATGGGGATCATTTAAATATAAATTGTGCAAAAAAAGTAGGATGGTAAATATATTAATGAATAAATATATTCAATAATACATAATTTAAAAGAGAAAGTTCTTTTTAACTAATTGGCCTTTAAGTTATCCTACTACACAAAAAATAAAAAGAGAACTGTTTATTTTTTCTAAGGTTTATGTCGTAATATTTAAGGGAGCTTTTTAGCTCCCTTAAATATTTTCTAATTATGGTATAATAATATAAAGCGAGTTACATATAAGGGGGTAATATATATGAGAGCAGAAATAATATCAGTAGGAACAGAAATTTTACTTGGTGATATAGTTAATACTAATGCTCAATATTTATCAAAGGAATTAGCATCTATAGGAATTGGAGTTTATAGACAAGAAGTTATAGGAGATAATAAAGACAGACTTTTAGAAGCCATTGATAATGCATTAAGCAGAAGTGACATTGTTATTACTACAGGAGGTCTTGGACCTACAGCTGATGACTTAACTAAAGAAACAGCTTGTGAGTATTTTAATATGGATTTAGAATTACATGAAGAATCTTATAAATTATTAAAAGATAGATTAAATAGAGTAGGAAAAGAGTTAACAGAAAGTAATTTAAAGCAAGCTTACTTCCCAAGAGAAGCTATAGTTTTAAGAAATGATAATGGTACAGCTCCAGGAGCTATTTTAGAAAAAGATAATAAATGTATAGTAGTGCTACCTGGACCACCTAGGGAAATGAAACCTATGTATGAGCAAAGCGTTAAAGGATATTTAATGAATAAGGGAAAAGGAATAATTAAGTCCACAACTTTAAGAGTTTTAGGAATTGGCGAAAGCTATGTTGCAGATAAATTAAAGGATTTTATAGAAAATGGAGAAAATCCAACAGTTGCTCCTTATGCAAAAGAAGAGGATGTTATTTTTAGAATAACAGCTAAAGCAGATACAGAAGAAGAAGCTTTAAATCTTATTGAACCTGTAAAAGAAGAGATAAAATCTAGATTAGGAATGGACTTTTATGGTGAAGGCGAAGATTTAACTATTGAAAAGGTAGTTGGAGATGAACTTGTATCTAGAGGTTTAACTATAGCTACAGCAGAATCTTGTACTGGAGGTATGATAGCTAGCAGACTGATTAATTATCCAGGAATATCAGAAGCTTTCTTAGAGGGGGCAGTTACTTATTCAAATGAAGCTAAAATGAGGACTTTAAAGGTAAAAGAAGAAACACTAAAAAACAAAGGAGCAGTAAGTGCTGAAACTGCAATGGAAATGGCCTTAGGAATAGCCAATAGAGCAGGATCAGATATATCAGTAGTTACTACAGGAATAGCAGGTCCTGGTGGTGGAACAAAGGAAAAGCCAGTTGGATTAGTTTATATAGGTCTATATTATAAGGGAACAGTAAAATCTTATAGGCATGTATTTAATGGTGATAGAGGAGAAGTAAGAAGAAAAGCCACCGTAGAAGCATTAGATAAAGTAAGAAGAAGTATATTGCAAGATAAAATAGTGGGATAAAAGAATCAATCCCCCTTAAATATATTAAGAGGGATTGAAACGTATATAAATAAAATGGGGGAGAGGCGATTATAAAAGCATCTCGCTTCATTTATAATTCTTTCCTTAAAATCAAAAAAATATACATGTTAATTTAAAATTAGGAGAAATTTAAATGAAAAAGTTAAAAAGAAGTAATATTTATTTTTTAATAATATTATTAGGTGCTATGTTTTTACCTCTTCCATTAGCTCTTTTATATCATATATTAGGGGTTAAGGATAGCAGAGTAATGCTAACAGTTAATCATATATTATTATTCTTAGTTCCTGCAGCTATTTATTTTTTAGTAACAAAGAGTAATGTTAAAGAAACTCTTAGGTTAAATAAACTTAGTTTGAAGCAAATAGGGTTAGTAATATTAACAGCTATAGTAACTTATCCACTTATGTCATGTTGTGCGATAATAAGTTCTTTATTTGTTAATAATGATGTAGGAGAATATATAGGTTCTATTTCATCAACTCCATATTTGATAATGATATTATTATTTGGAGTTATGCCGGCTATTACTGAGGAAGTTACATTAAGAGGAATAGTGCTTTCAGGATATAGAGGTCAAACTGCATTTAAAGCAGCTTTATTTAATGGAATACTATTTGGAATATTCCATTTAGATTTTCATCAATTTTTATATGCTGGCGTATTAGGGTTTGTTATGGCATATGTAGCATTAATAACAGATAGTTTATTTTCATCAATGCTTATGCACTTTGTAATAAACAGTTTATCAGTTACATTGCAAAAGATTAGTGGATTAAAGACCTCAAGCGTGCCAGAGGTGAGTGATGGAGCTAGTAATTTTATTCAAGTATCTATTGGTACCAAAATAATTACTATAGTATTTGTATTATTTATAATGTTTTTATTATCAAAGATAGTTAAGGCTGTAATAAATGCATTGAGAGAAGCAAGCATAAAAGAAGAGTACTGTGATAGTTATTATGATGATGACGAAGATGATGATGAAGAATTTGATGGTTTAGAAAAGGATAAATTAATAAATGGACCTTTCATAGCCATAGTAGTAGTATATTTAATATATATGTTTATTATAAAAATCAAGTAAAAATCTTGATATATTTTAAAAATAGTTAGGTTAAAAGCTATATTTAAAATATATCAAGATTTTTTGTTGTATAGAAGATTATATTTTATAAGTTATCAGGGATATTCTTCATATCATTACATAGCATACAAAAATCATTCTTTTTAACCCAACCTCTACAGTTTATATTATTAATAGTTGTTAAGTTGACGTAATACCAAGTAAGGTCATCAAAATAACATTCATCTAGTAATTTAACCTGCATTTTTTCTTTTGTTGAATAAATTAAAATAGAATCCTCAATAGGACATAGATAAATCTTGGAATTTTCATTTAGTAATCCTAATTGCTTGTCAGGAGTTGAAAATTTTATTTTGGGGATTCTTTTACAGCTATATTTTGAAAGCTCCTTTTTTAAGACAGAATTATGAGTTTTCAAAGCTATTAGCTGGTGCTTTAAGTCAGTTTCTCTTTTATTAAAGTAAGTAGTAAGAAAATATAAAGATAAAATTACTAATAATAAAATTATTATATATTGCATAAAAAACTCCTAGTTTAAGATATACATATATAAATATATTTATATGTTTTAAAAATAATTACTAAGTAATGATAAGTAAAAAGTATTAACATAACTCAAGTCTCAAGAATACTATATTATATAATAGCATGTTAAAGAGGTGAGAATTATGTTATTAAATATTAAAGATTTAGATACATTAGAGGTTAGTAACAGTGTAGCAACATCTATGCTAAAAAGAAAATTGAATGAATTTCAAAATGTAGAAGAATTTAATTTATCTACTTGGGGATTATTTTTATTAATAACAGTATCAGCAATAGCTACTTTAGGGGTAAATAAGCTATATAAGGCTCTTCCAGAATTAATAGCAGAAGCTAAAGAAATTTTTGGGATAGTTGACGATGATGATTATGATTATGATTATGATGCAGGATATAATGGCCCTAAACAATTAACTCAAGGCGAATTAAATGCTGTAATAGATAAAGCTGGTTATGGTTATGATGGAATACAAGATATATTTTTTTCTACATTAGATGCATGGCAAAGAAAATATGGATATTGTAGGCTTTTTGATGAATCAGCAGCTCCAATGGGAATGATAATAGATTGTGAACCTATATATTTTAGATATGATAATAAAGATTGGCTAATAGAGTTTTGGAAAGGGCAATATGACTTAACAACAGGCTGTGAAATAGGTGTATATAAAACAAGCGAAAAAGAATTAAATATTTATGGTGGATCTAACAATAAGATATATGAAGCTGTTGGAAACGATGAACTTATAGAAATGGAATGTAGCTTAAAAAAGAATGGTAAGGAACTTTTCAAAAGAAAGGACAAGCATTGGTGGTTAACAGGATTTGTTTTAGGAGAATATTCAGAACCACAAGAGTTAGTAATGGACTTAAGTATAACTTTACCAGAGAAAGAAATGCTAAATGCTTTTGTAGAGGCACTAAGAAATACAGGGTATACTGATAGAGATTTAAGTATATCCGGTAATACAGTTTATATAACTTTTGATAAACCATATACTAAGCAACCATATACTAGGACAAAAGAAACTGATGAAATAATTCAACTTAAGAATGAGGCTATGTGTTTAACTTATCAAAGGGTTACTGAAAATTATACAAATGCATTAGATAAAATAAATGGTTTATTAAGAGAAGCGCCAGAGCTTTATGACAAGTTTATTGATATTACTGGAATGAAGAAGTTAACTGCAATTAATGATAGAATTAGGGGATATTTATAAAAAATCAATGGGCTAAGGAATAGCCCCTGAATTTAATTAGTATCTAAAAGTAATTTATAAGAATATAGTATAGTTAATAGGTATTGCTATGGGGAGGATAAATGAACATATTAAAGCGTTTATCTAAAATTTTTTCATCATCAGAAGTTATTAATTTTGATGATACTTCAAAGATTGTTTTATTAAGCGATTGTCATAGAGGAGATGGTAATCAAGCTGATAACTTCTCTAAGAATCAAAATATATATTTTTACGCACTTAAATATTATTATAGAAATGATTTCACATATATTGAAATTGGCGATGGTGATGAACTTTGGGAAATAAAGAAGATGTGTGATATAAAGCAGGAGCATAGTCATATATTTTGGTTATTATCTAAGTTTTTTAAAGAGAATAGGCTTTATTTTATATATGGTAATCATGATATGGTAAAGAAGGATGAGAAGTTTGTAAAAGAAAACTTATATGAGTATTTTGATGAAAATACATGTGCATATAAAGATTTATTTAAAGAAATAAAAATTCATGAAGGATTAGTTTTATCTTATAGAGGGACTGAGGATAAAATTTTATTAATTCATGGTCATCAGGGCGACTTCATAAATGATACTTTATGGAAAGTAAGCAGGTTTCTAGTAAGGTATT
This sequence comes from Clostridium sp., assembly GCA_015058405.1. GTDB lineage: Bacteria > Bacillota > Clostridia > Clostridiales > Clostridiaceae > Clostridium. The sequence continues at coordinate 26,570 of SVCL01000143.1, read as the reverse complement.
TATGGAGGCCTTTAGAAACCTATGGGATAAATGATCCTACTCGGACAGCTAAAAATTATAAAAAGAAAGAACTTGTAGAGAAGAGGCTTATTAGGTGGGTGAAGAAAGAGAAGCATATACTAATATCAGGTCATACTCATAGACCTATGTTTCCTGGTGTTAATGAAGTTCCGTATTTTAATGATGGAAGCTGTGTTCATCCAAGATGTATAACTACTATTGAGATTAAAAGTGGTGAAATAATGTTAGTAAAGTGGTGTGTAAAAACAAGAGATGATGGTTCTTTATTTATAGATCGTGATATTTTAGTTGGGCCTGCTAAGTTAAAGGATTATTTTGATGCCATTAGAGAAAATAAATTTTAAAAGTTATTAACATTATTTTATTAATTATCCCCAAGTATTATTTAAAATAAAAAATATTTTGGGGATATTTTTAGTGAGTATTCGCATATGACAATAGAAGAATTTTTATTACATTTAGCAAATATTAAAATTTATAATCATTTTTTTGTTTCTTCAAAAGATATTCCTTTATCATAATATAACTTACACTTATTATTATAAATATAAAATAGAATATTCTATATTTTTCAACCCACATATTAGTATCTTTTATTGTTACATACTTACCTATAGGATACCATTTCTTAACCTCAAAAGTTAATACTCTGAACTTATGAAATTTAAATATCCTACTCATCAAATAAGTTTCCATACTATAAAAGCTTTAGACTGTATTAATTTCGTTGAATCTTATGAAGTAACTATATAAAAAAGGTGACTTAAACATTGATGTTTAAGCCACCTTACTAATATAAGAAATTATTTAATACTATCTACTTCTATTTTGATACATTACCAGCCACGTTCAATACATCCCAAGTTCTCGCGAAAGGTGGAGCATAACATAAGTCAAGCATACCTAGTTGAGTAGTAGTAAGCTTTCCAAGTATAGCAGCAGCCAGTACATTTGCTCTTTGAACAGAATCCTTAAATCCAGCTACTTGCCCTCCTAAGATAACCTTAGTTTTTGCATCATAAACAAGCTTAACATAAATCTTATTTCTACCTGGATAATAAGTAGTTTGATTATAATCTGTAATAAAAGTAGTCTTATAATCTAAGTTTAACTTTTTAGCTAAGTTTTCAGTTATTCCAGTAGAAGCAGCTTCCATATTCATAACCTTAATACAGCTTGAACTTAGAGAACCTTGGAAGGAATTATTAAGTCCTGCTAAGTTTTCACCAACTATTCTACCAAGCTTATTAGCTCCAGTAGCTAGTGGTACATATAAATCCTTGTTAATAACTATATTCTTAATAGTTGCACAATCACCTGCTGCATAAATATCTTTAATAGAAGTTTCTCCGTATTCATCTACTATTAATGCGCCATTAGGTAACATTTCTATACCAGTATCTTTTAAGAAGCTAGTATTTGGTCTAACTCCAGTAGCGATTATAACTATATCAGCATCAACGGTTTCGCCTTTAGAAGTAATAACTTGAGTAACCTTTTTATCACCAACTAATTTAGTAACAGATTCATTTAAACGTAAGTCTACATCATGATTTCTAATTTCTTCTTCTAATACATCTGTAATTTCTTTATCAAAGACCTGAGGTAATATTCTATCTTCTAATTGAAAAACAGTAACATTTTTACCTAGTTTTTTAGATGCTTCAACTGCTTCAAGTCCTATGAAACCTGCTCCAATTATAACTACATTCTTATTTGCTTCTTTAGATAATAAGTCTTTTAATCTTTGGCCATCGTCCATATTTTTTAGTGTAGATACATTTTCTAAATTTATATTTTCAATATTAGGAATAATGCTGCTAGCACCAGTTGCAATCATTAATTTATCATAAGAATCTTCAAAAGATTCACCTGTTTTTACGTTATGAATAACTAATGTATTATTATCAGTATTAACTTTTGTTACTTCACAAAAGACCTTAAGATCAATGCCAGATTCAATGAATTTTTCAGCACTTCTAGCAATCATTTCGTTAGGGTCATCAAAAAATCCACCTACGAAGTAAGGTAACCCACAAGCACCAAAAGAAACAATATCAGTTTTTTCGTATACTACAACTTCATAATCTGGTTTTAATCTTTTTAATTTTGCGGCTGCACTCATTCCTGCTGCAACACCACCTATGATAATAACTTTCATATAAATTTCTCCTTAATGAATATTGATATAGACAATTGTCTATATTATATATTATAATACATAAATAATAAAAAATACTATAAAACATATAAGTTTAATATGAAAAATAAATTAGGGAGAAACTAAGGAGGAGAAATTTTTTATGATTGATAATTCTTTTTTATCAGAATTCATAATGATTACTGATATAAGAACTATAGCATTTATATTAGTAATGATAGGCATATTTTTCTTTATAAGAAGATTAGAAAAGAAAAAAGTTAAGTTTTCTAGAAGAACAATATATGCTACATTAATAGGACTTGTCTTAGGAATTATTATTCAACTTGTTGCTGGATTCCCTGAAAATCCTTCAGAAGTTGTATGGCTAAAAGAAGTTAGTAAGTGGTATGGATTTATTGGTTCAGGATTTATGGACTTATTAAAGATGTTAGTAGTTCCAATGATTTTCATATCTATATTAAAAGTAATTATAAATATGAAAGAAGGGGAAAATATAGGTACCCTTACTTTTAGGTCAATAGGGATGTTATTAATTACTACAGCAATTTCAGCTATAGTAGGAATAGTTGTAGGTAACCTTATGCAGCTTGGAGTAGGAGCAGAAGCTTCAGCGGTAGAAGCAGAAATAAAAAAGGTAGTTCCTTTAGTGGATACATTAAGAGGTCTATTACCAGCTAACGTAATTGAATCTATGGCAAACGGAAATATAGTAGGAGTTATAATATTTTCTTCATTTTTAGGAATTGCAGTTAGAAGACTTAATAAAAAGTATTCAGATGTAATAAAACCTTTTGTAGATTTAGTAGAGGCAACTTATAAGATTATAGTTAGTGTAGCTATGACTGTTATAAAATTTATGCCTTATGCAGTAGTGGCAATGCTTGCAAATACATTAACAGCTAGAGGATTATCTTCAATGATAGCCGTTGTTAAGTTTATAGCAGCAGCATATATATCTATTGCAATAGTATTTACATTACATATTGTTATAATAACTTTAAATGGTTTAAATCCAGTTAAATATATAAAGAATGCAGGTAAAGCATTAATTCTTGCTTTTACTTCTCGTTCAAGTTTAGGTACTTTACCAGTAACTATAGAAACTTTAGCTGATGAACAAGGTGTTGATGAAGGAATAGCAAGTTTTACAGCAAGTCTTGGAGCTAATATGGGGATGAATGGATGTGCGGGAATATATCCAGCTTTATTAGCAGTTACTGTAGCTAACATGGCTGGGATAGAGCAAAATGTAACTTTCTATGTTATGCTTTTAGTAGTTATAACAATATCCTCTCTTGGAATAGCAGGACTTCCAGGAACAGCAACAATGTCTGCATCAGTAGTTTTATCAGGAGTAGGTCTTGTCCAATATTTCCCTCTTGCAGGAGGAATTATAGCTATTGATCCTATACTAGATATGGGAAGAACTATGCTTAATGTTAATGGAACAATGGTAACTACAGTTACTGTGGCTAGATCAATAGGAAAATTAGATAAAGAAAAATTTAATAAGTAATGCTTATTTAAGGTGATCATATAGTATCTATAAAAGTGATATTATATGGTCACTTTTTTCTATATACTTGACTTATAGTTAACAGAAAAGATGCATTTAACCCTCTTTTGGAAAAATAAATATATAAAGGTTATAATGATATATATAAGTTAGAAAGGGGAGAGGACATGATTAAAACAATAGTTTTTGAGATGGATGGGGTATTATTTGATACAGAAAATGTAGGAATTAGAGCTTGGCATCAAGCTGCTGAAGAATTAAGAATAGATAACGTAGAAAATATAATAAATAACTGCAGAGGATTAAATGAAGAAGCTACAAAAAGGTATATAACAAACTTTTATAATGGAAAGTTAGATGCAGATAAATGCTTGAAACTTTTCTTTAAAAAACATCAAGAAATAATTGATGAATCTGGAGTTCCATTAAAGACAGGAGTACATGAGTTATTATCGTATTTAAAAGAAAATAATTATACTATTGCATTAGCATCTTCAACTAGGAAGGAGCTAGTTGTGAATTATCTTAAGGAAGTTAATATATTAGAGTACTTTAGTGTAATAGTAACTGGAGATATGATTGAAAAGGGTAAGCCAGAGCCTGATATATACTTAAGAGCTTGCAAAGAGGTGGACAAGGAACCTAAAAATTGTATAGCTATTGAAGATTCTTTTAATGGTATAAAATCAGCTTATAGAGCAAATATGAATGTAATTATGGTTCCAGATGTGGTTCAGCCAACAGAGGAAATAAGTAAAATGTTATATAAGAAATTAGATACATTATTAGATGTAAAAGAATTTTTGATGTCTTTAAACTAAAAAAGCAAAAAACAACTGTATCAAAGGAATACTTAAATACTAAAGATATTATAATATCGAAAAAGATAAAATAACATTTTTATTTTAAGGCTTTTGATACAGTGTCCTTTTTTAAAATTAAGCTAATTTTTCTGGTTCACCAGTAAATGAATATCTTGTACAAGAAACATCTTCTAGATAGAATACTTCGAATATTCCATCACCTAATTTATATAATTGGCTTGGACCAGTTGGGTCATTAAGCATTGCAGCACGTGCTTCATCACGATCATCTCTAACTAATTTTCCTGAAAGACGAATCCAAGTGTTATCTTTAGCCATACCTGATATTTCTACCTTTGGATTAGCCATCATTTGTTTAAAGCATTCTTTTGTATTGTTAGTGCATATATATGCTTTACCTTCAAATTCACATACTGAACTAAATGGACGTACACGTGGTTGATCTCCATCAATTGTTGATACGTAGAATACTCCCACTCTCTTTAATTCTTCAACTATTTTATTCATAATCAATACCTCCTAAATACATTGTATATAATTAACAACTATGATATCATTATTTTACTTTGTATGAGAAAAAAAACAAGTACGATATTTTAATGTACTTAGTATCTTTTGAGATACTATAGGAGGATAGTATGAAAGAAAAGAAAGATTTATTTGGAATATGTCCATTTGTTACAGCTCAAAAATTATTAACAGGAAAGTGGACTATATTAATTTTATATCATTTATCAAACAGAACTATGAGATTTAATGAATTATTACGTGAACTACCAAGCTTAACTCAAGCTACATTAACAAAACAGCTTAGAGCGTTAGAAGAAAATGGTCTTATAATACGAACAGTATACAATCAGATTCCACCGAAGGTTGAATATTCTTTAAGTGATTTAGGGAAAAAGTTTGAACCAGTACTAAAAGAACTTGAAATATGGGGAGACGAGTATATAGAATATCATAATAAAAAAAATAATATTTTATAATACTTGTTAAGTAAGGTTGTATTCTATAAAATGGAATTAATTACATAATGTAAAAGGGGGAAGTTATTTGGGGAAAGCATTTAAAAATAAAATATTATTATTTATATTATTTGTAACTTTAATAATACAAATAGCTTTTTATATTTTTAATAATATACAATATAAATCTGGAATTTATCCAAGGCAAGCTTTAAACATTTATTTAAGCATAAATTTTAGTGTTTTAATAATGACTGCATATATATTAATAAAAGACTTTTTATTAAAAAAGGTATTAAGGGATAATATTAAAAGTATTTTAAATTTAATTTTTAGAATTATAACTTTAATATTAGGAATAGCATTGGCATTTCAAGTTATTAAGTATTCTATTTTCAGTACTAAGGAAGAAAGTTTTTATGATGGCAATAAAGAAGTGATAAGGGCAAAAAACTTTATGTTTACTAATACTATTGAAAATTATTATGAGCCAGTAAATATTTTTTATGAGAAAGTATATTTTTTAGAGAAAGACGATATATTAAATAAACTTAAGGCTAAATATAATGAAGAGTTTAAAGTAGTTTCTTCAGAAGAAGGAGAAGAGGGAATTATCTTTTATAGTGTGTGTAGCAAGAATAATGAAGATATTATATTTAAGGTAAGAAATGAATATAACTTTGAAGATAATTATAAAGAAGCTTGTGCTGTATATTATTTTGACAAGTACTTAAAGGAAAACAATATTAATAGAGAAATAAAATTAAGTTCTTCTAGTGTAATAAATATTATATGTAATGGAGAGAAGGATATAGAGAATTGTTCTAATGATATAGATGGCCTTATAGTTTTCTTAAAAAATAAAAACTTATTGAAGGATAGTTCTATAAAGATAGAAGTAATATGTAAAGATACATTAAGTGGAGATGTATTGTTAACTATACAATTAGGTGAAAATGAAGAAAATTCAATATATTATTATAAAGGCAAAGCTGAATTAAAAGCTGATCTTACGAAAAATTATCAATAATAAAAAAGTCTCCTATGAAAAAGTCATAGGAGGCTTTTGAAAATTATTATATTTCAGAGTATAAGTAGTTTGCAAAGGCGTTACAAGTAGTTCTCTTCATTTCGTCTGTTGCACCACCAGCTTTTTTACCTATTAATCCAGCTAATTCTTTACCAAATATGTTAATATCTAAATCTTCAAGGAAACCAGACATCTTATCATATATAGCATCACTTAATTTAGGTGCTGATGGTTTACCGCTAAGACCTAAGTCCATTAAGTAATAAGAATAACGATTTTTTACATAATTAGTATAGTAGTCTTTCATTGCTGTAGATAAAGAGAACTTATCAGAAGTTGCATTTTTTATCATATCAGCTAATTTAATGGCATCTGAATCACAACATAAATCAACAAAGTTACAACTAGAATCAGATACTGCACCAACTGTTGCATCTGAAGCCTCTTGAATAGTTTTAAATGCTTTGCTTTCATATTTTCTCTTAGTATCAGCCATACCAGTAGCTATATCTCCACCCCAGCCAGTCCAGAAGTCAGGAACAGGACTAGTAGTTATATAACATTCTAATGTAGCGGCAAGATGAGCTAAGTCTATTAAACCGTTATATCCATCGTATAAATTTGTTGAATCATCATCACCCTTTATATATTTTTCAAAGTAATTATATAGGCTTAAGTGATTCTTTTTAACATAATCTACAAAAGAGTCATCTATAGCGTATCCAGTACTTACGAACCATTCTAATGAATTTCCGTTTTTACTACTAGAATCATATCCATATTTATAGCGTCTTAAGAAATTAGTAATAGATGTTGCTAATTTAGTAGCGCTAAGATATGGCATTGTTTGAGGTGCTGATTTATATAAAGGTGTATAGAAATCATCATATGCTTGTTCAAGTTCCTTTATTTTATCAATCATAGTAAATATGCTAAGATGCTTTTCTAAATCAGCTTTAGATGGTTTAGCTGGTTTTTGATATACAGCGTCTAATTTAGATACAGGTGGGAATTTACCAGAGTAACCAACCTTATCAATTCCCCAATCTGGGTTTAAAGATATTTCATTAAATTGATCATAAGCCCAATTAGAAGGTATTTTAAATCCCATATTACCACTAAATCCAGTAGACATATCGCTAACGAAGCTTGCAACAGAATATTTATTATTAGCAACTTGAGTACAAACATTTCTAGTACCATATACACCTACACGATATTTTGAACTCATATTATCGTGAACTGCTTTAAAGTAAGGAAGTATATAGTTAGTAATATCAGCACCTTGAGGGTCAGTATCTACAGCGAAGTATATTACTGTATCTTTTGGAATACCAAAATTATTAGCAGCAGTTTCAGCTTTTTTAGCATCTTGTGCTCCTCTTTCTTTAGTAAAGTAGCTCATCTTTGATCCTGATTCTTGGAATATAGGGAAGAACTTTAATCCCATATCTAGAATTCTCTTAGGTTCATCAGGTCTTAATACTTTAAATTCAGTACCTGTTAAGTAACGGCCTACAGTGTTATAACCTAAACTTTTTAATTGTTCTCCTCTTTCTTTTGTAATTTCAAAACGAGTATCACAAACGTGAGCTGGTCTATCTGGATTACCCTTACTTAAAAGAAGGGACATCCATGTATTAAGGTCTCCTTTTCCTGTGATAGGTAAGGCTAAATCACTTTGGAATTCTTTTATTATACTTACTAGTTGATCATTCCATCCAGTAGATAATGTACTATTTGTATATCCATTACAACATAAAGCGTATCTAAATAATTCAATAGCATCTTGTTTCTTTGAGATAGTAGTTGTTGGAAGTATAGGACACTTTGTTTTTGTTGAGCTACCAAAGTTTCCAGTAGCGTTTGCTGGAGATAATCCTTCAATAGCTTGAAGTACCTTAATTAAAGCTTTATTCATATCTCTTCCGTATAAACCATCACAAGGTGCTAAACCAACGTAAGATTCATATTTTTTATTAATACTTTGTTGTATTTGTCTTATTTGTGATGTACCACCAAGTACAAGTTTATATTGATTCATTGAAAGTAATGCTGACATAACATTAAGAGTTACTGTTGAGTCAGTAGAAGATGCACCAGCATCACCCTTTAATTTTTTGATTGCATCACCAGTTCCACTGTAGAAGTGCTTTGTGATTCCACTAGCACCAGTACCATATCCCTTACACCAAAGTGCTCCTTGGATAATTGCATAAATATTGTTTTCTGTTTTGTCATTACTAGATTGTTGCTTAATTCCATTAGGATATTTAGCTGAGAATTTTGATTTTGTTGATGGACCAAAGTTATCAGCTGTTGAAGTTATTCCTAATTCAATTTGAAGCGCTCTAGTTAATGCATAAATAGTTGTCCAACCTGTACAACCATCCACTGGATCAATTTTCTTGAATCTAGAGTCATGTCCATACATTGCATTTAAATATTCTTGTGTTTTTTGTACCATTACATCTGCCATATGTATCAATTCCTTCTTTCTATATGTATTAATTACATAAAATATAAAGGGAAGTAGATATATATATGTAAACTTAAAAATAAGAATTTTATAAAATAGAAACAAAGATAATTTATATAAAGAATAGTAATGCTACCACAAGTTTTGTGATAGCATTACTATTTAAAATTTATTTAATTGTTAATTCACTAATTTTATTAATATCCATTGTCATTATTTTATAAGTACTTTTAATATCTTGATTAGTTAATTTAGGAGATTGATTTGAGTGTATATATAAAGAATCCATTCCAACTGAAATAGCACCTGCAATATCTGAATTAGGGTCATTTCCAATCATTATACTTTCTTTAATATCTAGATTGTGCTTAATAATTAAGCTTTTATAGAAATTAGGATCAGGCTTACATATACCATAATCGCTAGAGAAAAATATATCATCAAAGTATTTTTCTATACCTAAGACTCTCATTTCATATAGTGTAAATATTCTTTGAGCATTAGATAATAAGTATATTTTTTTACCTTTAGATTTTAATAATTCTAATAGTTCAATTACACCATCATAAAGTTTTAAGTATTCTATAGATAATATTCTAAACATTTGAGCAGTATCTATAAGTAAATCATTAGAAGCTTCTATACCTTTATCTTTATATAATTTATAAAAAGCTAATTCTAACTGGATGTCAGGATATTTTGTATTTGTACATGAATCTAACATTGATTTTACTACAGCACTATAGGAAGATTTTAATTCTTCAGAAGTATACTTTGCACCTTTGAATGAATAAAATAACGAAAGCTTGTCCCAAAGAATGGAGTTTTCTTCATCTGTATGAATATCTATTAATGTTCCGTATAAATCAAAAATATAATTATTATACACGACTTTCACCACCACTTAAAAAATATTTTTTTCTGTAGTATACAATAAGTATATGTAAAATTAATATTGTAAGTATTTATAAATTTATTAACAATAATAAAGTCATTATCCACAGAAAATATATAATAAATATAATTATTGGGGATAAATTATTATAAAAGTGTGGTGATTTTTCGTTTTTACAGTGACTATTTCTTCTGACAAAGAAAATATTTTTATAATAAAGAGTATAGGAGGTAATGCTTATTATGATGAATAATAAATCAATAAAAAAAGTTATATCGGATAGACACTCTGTTAGAAGTTACAATGATAATCAATTATCTAAGGATATAATAGATAAAATTTTGCAACTATAGTAGGAAAGAATACAAATAAACGTAAAGATTTTTCGCAGTTATTCTTTAAAGGAGATTTTAGTACTCCACTTACAGAAGATGATGCAAAGGAATTTTTTGAACCTCTTGAAATGATAAGATTAGCACCATCAAGTGTTAATAAACAACCTTGGAGAGTAATTAAGGAAGAGAACAGCATACATTTTTATTTTGCAAATAGTAAAGCCTCAACAATTATAGATATGGGAATAGCACTTTGTCATTTTCATTTAACTGCTATGGAAAATGAGTTATCAGGGGAGTTTGTAGTTAATAATCCTAAAATAGAAAATAATAATTTAACTTATATTATTTCTTGGGTACAAAAATAAATTTGGGTTGTATTAAAAGTTGTTGACTTTAACGTTACGTAAATATCTATAATTAATTTATAAGCTAACTTTATGAATATAGTATCTTCTAGACAACTTATGAGCACAGAAGATTACGAAAAGTATATGGAAAAGGAATCTCGTACTTATAGTTTTAAATTTATTACTTATTCTAATAATAATTTCTCCTTTTATACCAATAAAAACTTCGTTTAAAAGTTCTTACTATGATACAAATAGGACAATTATATTAATAGAGCACTTTTGGAAGGAGAATACTAACATTTTATTAAGTACTAATGATGAAGTTTTAGATTATATTAAAGGAAAAAAATCTATTGATTATACAAAAATTGATAATAACCTATATCAAAAAATAGATTTAATAAATAATAATCCATTTACATTATATTAGTTATTCCAGGGATGCGTCTTTTTAATTCATTATACCTAATTGCTTCATTAGTAGATAAGTACCACCAATAATAAAAATGAATTACAATACAAAATATCTGATGCTAAAGGATTATCAGTTCTTTTAGACTTGGTTAATTCGGGAATAAAGTTTTCTTAATACAGGTGATAATAAAAAAATATTTTATCTATTAGGAGTTATGATGGTAAGTTTTATCATAATAATTGTTATAGTTATGAATAAAAAAAGATAAAAATATTAAAATATTAAAATATAGCTGTATCAAAAAGAACACTTAAATACTAAAGATGTTATAACATCAAAAAAGATCATTACTTTAAGACTTTTGAAAAACTATATGAATAGTATATAATATTTATAATTACTAGTTTTTGGAATGCAATTGATGTGATTAGGCGTTAGGGGAGATATTATGAATATTAGAAGAGCAAATTTAAATGATTTAGATAAAATAGTTGAGTATAATTACAACTTAGCATATGAAACTGAAGATAAAGAATTAGACAAAAATATATTAACTAGTGGAGTAAAAAAAATATTAGAAGATGAAACAAAGGGAATATATCATGTTTGTGAAATAGATGGAAAAGTTGTTGGGCAGATTATGTATACATATGAATGGAGTGATTGGAGAAGCGGCATATTTATATGGGTTCAAAGCGTATATGTTCATAAAGATTATAGAGGAAAAGGCATATTTAAAGCCCTTTATAGTAGGGTGAAGGAAATATGTGATAGTGATAGTGAGTATGTTGGAATAAGACTTTATGTAGAAAGAGAAAATTATACTGCACAAAAAACTTATAAAAAGATAGGTATGACAGAATGTAATTACTATATGTATGAATACGAAAAATAATTATATATTGATATGGGGAGTTAATTAATGATAGTAAATGTAATAGATGAGAATATTGAAAAAGCAGCAGAAATTCATTCTTTGTCATGGCAAGAATCGCATAAAGATTTTTGTCCTAAAGAGTTTATTGATAAGCATAATGTTAAGCATCAAAAGAAGTATTTACAGAATGAAATTAATCAAGGCAAGGATGTATTTATGTTAGTAGAAGAGTATCCTGTTGGGATTGTTTCTATAAAAGATAATCTTATAGAAAATTTATATGTTTTACCTGAGGAACAAAGTAAGGGATATGGTACTAAGTTATTGTTATTTGCAATTAATAAGTGTAAAGATGAAGCTGTATTATGGATATTAGATAATAATGTGAAGGCATATAATTTATATTCAAAGCATGGATTTATTAAGACAGGAAAATCTAATAAATTAACTGATACTTTATCTGAAATAGAAATGAAAAAAATAATTGGGTAGATTAAATTTATACTACCTTTTTAATATGATGAATAAAATTCTTATTCTTGGTAACAATTAATAAGGACAAGCAATTAATTAATATAATTTTGGAAGGGGAAGGGTTAATATGAATAAGAATTTTAAGAGATTAGTTATTAGAATATTAGAGGATATAGGAAAAGGAAATACACTTAAATGTAATAAGTACTCTATTTCAGAAGAATGTTTTGGATCAATGCTAGATTTTATAAGAGCTAAAGATCTTGCTAGAGGTATGTGTGTTGTTAGAAGTAATACAATAGATAATGTAAGGGTATTTGGTTATATGAATCCTTACTTAACAACTAATGGAGTAAACTATATTAATAAGAATTTATAGTAGATTACTAAAGGTTTTTGAAGTGATGGTTAACATAATGATATATATGAATTTGAGAAAGGGACTATATTTGAAAGATTATTAGTTTTCAGATATAGTCCCTTAAACTATAAGAAAATAAGAATTTTATAAAATATTTGAAGTTATATTATAATGTTTTTAAGAATATTTAAGGGGTGTGGTAAGTGAAAAGAATTCCTAATGTTATAACAATGATAAGATTGTTGTTATCAATAACCCTTCTTTGTATATTACCCTATAGTAGAACTTTTTATATTGTTTATTTATTATGTGGGGTTGGAGATGTACTTGATGGCTATTTAGCTAGAAAATATGATTGTAGTAGTAAATTTGGTGCTGTATTAGATTCAGTTGCAGATGGGCTTTTTGTCTTAATTCTTTTTGTGAAATTAGTACCTGTAATTCATGTTCATTATAGTGTTTTGATATTTGTTATTATAATAGCTGTAATTAAAGTAGCATCTATAATTGTAGGTTTTGTTAGGTGGAGTAGGTTTGTAATGTTACATACTTACGGAAATAAGGTAACAGGATTAATTACATTCTTTCTTATATTATTTTATAAGTTCATTGATAGTGATGGGATATATTATATAGTTTGTTCTGTTGCAGTATTGGCAGCTATTGAGGAATTGATTATTAATATTATTTTTAAGGAGATAGATTTAAATATAAAAGGATTGCTAATCCACTATTAAAATTATTAATAAATATTAATAATTTTATAAGTAACAAATTAAGTATTTATATCTATGCTTTTAAATCAAGCTGTTGGCGAAAGTATAATAAATTTTAGTGAAAGAAATATTGATGTTGAATTAAATAATCCTTATAGTGAGGTATTTTGTGAAATTGATTCTCTTCAGATGCTGAGGGTTTTTGAAAATTTGATAAGAAATGCGAAAGTTTATCAGAGGAGGATGTAGAAAAGTTATTTGAGAAATTTTATAGACGTGATAAATCGAGAAGTAAAGAAGGAACAGGGCTTGGACTTGCAATAGTCCAAAGGATTATAATCGGCAATGATTTTCATTATATTATTTTTGAATAAATGCTATTTAGGACTTATAACTTTTACGTTATCAGTTATAGCATTGTATGGCTTCAAGAAAAAATGGAGGAGTTAGGGTATGTATCAAGATATGGTATTAGGTATATTAAATTTAAGTAAATATTACTTTGCAGCTTTCATTATTGTAATGACAGTATTTGCACTAGATCATATTATTAATAGGAGAAGAGGATAAGAGCATGATAAATAGAGTGAAAAATTATAGAAAAAACATGAAATGTTTTATGATTTATTTATTATCAGTAGCAGCATTATTTGTTTCAGGATTTTACTTAATTAAATTTGTAAGCTTAGTAAATGAATATGGATTTCAAAATATGTTAAGCATGTATGCAGAGAAGGAAAAGTTAATATATTTCTTAGTATGTTTTTTACAACCTATAATATTACCTTTACCTGAACCAGTTACAATAATGGGAGGAAGTTCACTATTGGGTTCACAAATCGGAGCAACTATTGGATTTATTGGCACTTTTCTTGGAATAATATCAATGTTCTTTGCATCTAAATATGTAGGAAAAGCTATTGTAAGTAAATTAGTTGATGAAAAGAAATTAGAAAAGTTTAATAAATTTATACAAAAGAATGAGATGTTAGTTATATTAATGCTATTTATTTTACCTATATTACCTGATGAAGTAATCTGTGTTGGATCAGGAATTGCAGGAATAAATACATATAAATTTATTATCTTATTCTTTAGACTTAATAAAGTTTAATGCTGTAACAATAACAGCAATTATTATATTAGTTTTAGCGGTTTTGTTAGTTTCAGAAGAATTAGAAAATAAATGTTCAAAGAGAGTAGAACTTCATGTTAATAATGTGGACAATTCATTAAAAATATTAAAAGATTTGGGGATAAAAAAATATAGTGTAGTTGATTGGCTAATTAATAAAACTGGTATTGTACAAGGATTTTCAATAGAGAATTATATTGTTGAATCGAATATTCAGTATATGCTAGTTGGTATTAATAATGAATATATTGTTAGAGCTATGTTAGTTGGAGCAGTATTTATTGCTGTTACTATGATTGCTAGTATGAGAGTATTAAATAAAAAAGATATATAAGTAAAGTTAAGAAACACATTGGGATAGTCTATAGTTTTATGAATTAATAGACTAACCAATGTGTTTATTTTTTTCTTAAAGGTTACTAACAACTTCGCCTAAGACTTTTCCGATAGCATCATGAATAACTAAATCAGCCTTATTATCAGCAGAAGTTGAACTCTTATTAATTAAAACAAGATTCTTACCTCTGAAATAATCAATAAGTCCAGCAGCAGGATAAACTACAAGAGAAGTTCCTCCTATAATCAAGGTATCAGCTTGTGATATAGCTCTAACTGCGCCTGTTATAACATCATTATCTAATCCTTCTTCATAAAGAACCACATCTGGTTTAACCTTTCCACCACACTTAGGGCAAGTAGGAATAACATTAGATTCTAAAATAAACTTTTCATCATAGAAAGCATTACAACTCATGCAGTAATTTCTAAGAACAGAACCATGAAGTTCATATACATTTTTAGAACCAGCAGCTTGATGTAAGCCATCTATATTTTGAGTAACTACAGCTTTAAGCTTACCCATTTCTTCAAGTTTAGCTAGTGCAATATGTGCAGCATTAGGCTTAGCATCTGGGTATATAAGTTTATCTCTATAGAACTCAAAGAACTCTTTTGGATATCTCATAAACATTGTGTGAGATACTAATTGTTCTGGAGTTAGGTTAATCTTTAGTTTTTCATTCCATAATCCTTTGGCACTTCTGAAGTCTGGGATATTAGATTCTGTACTTACCCCAGCCCCTCCAAAGAATACAATATTATTACTATCTCTAAGTATTTGAGTTAACTTTTCTATTTCAGTACTCATATTTTAAATCATCTCCGAATTAAATTTATACTTATATTATTGCATAAGAAATAAGAAAATAAAACAAATGTATTACCATTTTATTCTTATATATAAGTGCTATATAACCATGATATAATCCATAAGTACAATTTTATAAGCTTAAGTGGGCTGCTGGTATCACTTACCTCTTTTAAGGAAGGGGGTGATATATATGAGTAACGATAATTTGATGTTACTGTTTAATGCAGGAATATTTTTGATATCATTATTAACTTTTATAGTTTTATTAATAGAAAAAATCGCAAAAAAATAGTAGCCCTCCGACTCGCAATTGGAAACTACTATTTTTATAAACTAAAAATTTATGATACCAGTTGCCGAAGCAACTAGAATTGTATATTCAGAGTGGAAGTATATTAGCAGTATATTTTCACTCTGTTTTTTTCAACATTTCTTATTTATATTATAGCAAATTTTTCTGAAAAATAAACAAATTAATATATGTAAAATTTTACTTCATAATTATAGTTAATGTAATAGGTTTATATTAAGTTATTTTGGATATAGATTTTTTAATTAGCTGACTTATATGTTTTATGTTAAAATATCATACAAGAAAATTGAAGGATTTATCATTGTATAGTAGATATTTGTGGAGGTGCTAAGATGAATTTCAAACTTGATATTGTTGCTAATGAAGACTTAAATCAATATAAAGCGGATATGCAAGAATCATTTCAAAAAGGATTTGAAGATGTTTTTGGCAAAACTAAGGAAATTATTCTTCCTGAAAAGGATATTGACAATTCTTTAAAACAGAAAGGCTCAGTTGCATATAAAGCAGTTGTTGATGGCGAAATGGTTGGAGGTGCTGTGGTTGTAATTGATGAAAAAACTCAACACAATCATCTCGATTTTCTTTATGTTAAGTGGGGCATTCATAGTAAAGGTATTGGAAAGGCCATGTGGGATGAAATTGAAAGATTATATCCTAAAACAAAGGTATGGGAAACTTGTACACCTTATTTTGAGAGAAGAAATATTCATTTCTATGTAAATAAATGTGGATTTCATATAGTAGAATTTTTAAATGAAAAGAATCCTGAAACAGATATGCCTGAGGATTTTATCGGCGATGGCGGGCAAGGAATGTTTATATTTAAGAAAGAAATGTAACGAGATGGATTTTTAGCTTGTTATGAAAATCATAAGCTTAATTCAAAGAATAAAAATTTATTTTGAAACTGATGTGATTAAGTTTGCATCAGTTTTTTTAAAACATTTATTACTTGATTTATATTTAAAAAAGGATAAAGGTGACTTTAGAATCATATTTATAAGTTACATAAAAGTTTTTAAAAATAGAAAGGAAATTAAAAATGTCAGCTACAAAAATACTAATTATCAACGGATGTCCACACAAAGGTAACACATGGACCCTTACAGAAGTAGTAAAAAATCAAATTAAAGATTTAGATAGTAACGTTATATTTGAAGAAGTACATTTAAGTGAATCTAATATCGAGTTTTGTACTGGATGCAGTTTATGTTTTAGAAAAGGACATGAATTTTGCCCTCATAATAAGGCTATACAACCAATCCTAAATAGAATTCATTGGTGTGATGGATTAATTTTTGCAGCAAGCTGTTTTCAAGGAGCTACTCCTGCTGTAACTAAAAATTTTACAGATCATTTAGCATTCATGCTCCATAGACCTAGATTTTTCTATAAAAAGGCCCTTGTAATTTCAACAACTGGAGGAGTTTCAGCAGGATGTGTAACTAAGTCTCTTTCTAATACCTTATATGGCTGGGGATTTAATAAATGTTATGAGCTTCCTATAGCAGCATTAAGTTGGAATGATTATAAACCAACAGAGAGTCATATAAATAAGGCACATAAGTTATCTGAAAAGTTCTATTATGATGTTAAATCAGGAAAAATGCATTCACCTAAAATAGGTCTTTTGATTCCTTTTAACCTTTTTGAAGCTATGAGTGATGACTATGCACCAGGAAAAGAATACGAAACTAGAGACGGTGTGTTCTGGCAAAAGTATAAAGGCAAGAGATATGCAGACAATGTACCATTACCTTTGTACAAAAAGATATTTGGAAAATTCATATATGTAATAGGAAAAAAACTATCTTCAAAGATAATGGTTACATATAAGAAGTGATAATTACTACATCAACTTTTATGGAATATATTGTATAATAGGTTTGTAATTAAAACATAGAATATGTATAGAATTGGGATAAAGATAACTTTTTTTAGTTAATTATATATACAAGAGGGGGATTATAAATATGAAAGGACTTTTTTTATATGGTGCAAATTGTACAGGTAATGTATGGAATAGTATGAAACCATATTTAAGCAACATGGATATAACATTTGTAGAATATCCTCATGAAATAACTAAAGAAGCAGAGAGTGTTTCAGATATAACTAAGTGGGTTTATGACACATATAAAAATGAAAAATTTGATTTTATAGTAGGACATAGTATGGGGGGAATAATTGCTCTTGAAATGGTAACTGAATTAGATTATAAATGTGATAAAGTCATCTTTATTGAAAGTAATTTAAAACCTGCAGAAGAATTTTACCGTAATTTAATGATGGAAAATAACATGAAGATACATGGAGAAGAAGTCATTAATATGATAAAAGGTGAAGCTGAATTTTATAATGAAAAACTAAAAGAATCTCTACAAAACGTATTTGATTACAGTGATTATGTAAGAAAGTATACAGGAGAATTATTTGGTGTATATGGAGATAGAGGAGTAAGAGAATATACTAACAGGATTTCAGATCTGTGTCTTGATAAAGATGTTAGTGATAAAATTAAATTTTCATTTGTTAAAGACTCGTGTCATATGCCAATGATTGAAAATGCAGAAGAATTATCTAACATAATTAAGAATATATTATTTAAATTATAATTAAAAAAGTATCTAGTAATAGGTACTTTTTTAGTTATGTAAAAAAATGTATAATGTATAATAAAGTAACTACTAGAAAATATTTTGAGGTGAGTATATGGAGAAGATAGTTATAAATGCAGAGAATATCGCTAGTGTCGATGCAAATATACTAATTAATGAACTGTCAGATGAATTAAAGGACATTACAGGAAGTGATGGAAGATCGAATTTTAATACAAAAGATGTCTTAAATGAACGTGCATTATTTGTAATAGCGAGAGATTCTGATAATGAAGCAGTAGGATGTGGAGTTTTAAGAAATATTTCAAATGATGTAGCAGAAATAAAAAGAATGTATGCAAGAAAAAAGCATAAAGGTATAGGGTCTAGTATATTATGTTTCTTAGAAGAGAGAGCGAAAGAATTACACTACAAGAAGATAGTAATATCAACAAGAAAAGTAAATACTAACGCAGTTAATTTTTATAAGAATAATGGGTATAAAGTCATAGATAATTATGGAGTATATGCTAAGAAGCCTGAATCTATATGCTTTGAAAAATGTATTTAGTTAAGAATATTATCATATTATTTTTATAGAAACAGATGAAAATAAATTATAAAGAAGGGTGAGGCATATGAAAAGAAAAGAACAAATATTACTTGGAACTGCATGTTTTTTTGCAGGAGTAGTTGCAGGATTTTTTATAGCACCAATTAAGAAAGGTATGTATTGTTGTAATAATACTACTAATTATTTAAAAGATCCTGAAGAACTAAAAGAAGTTAATGATATAGTTGAAGAAGGAGAAGAATAGGTGAGGATTGAAACAGAAAGATTAGAAATTATTCCTCTTAAATCTAGTGAGTTAAAGTTATGGTTAGAAGACATTGAGTCATTAGAAAAAGAATTAGATTGCCTTTATAAGGCTGAGCCAATTGAGGGGTTTTTTAAAGAAATTATCAAAGGACAGTTATTAATTACAGAAAAGGATGAAAAGAATTATTTATATCATACTTTTTGGTTAATTTTAAGAAAGTCAGATAGAGTGGTTGTTGGCTCGATAGATTTTAAAGATGTTCCAAATGAAAATCACGAAGTTGAAATAGGGTACGGTTTAGGAAAAGAATTTGAGCATAATGGCTATATGACAGAAACAGTAGAAGCCTTTTGTAAATGGGCAAGCTGCCAAAAAGAAATAGATAGAGTAATTGCAGAAACAGATATAGATGGATTTGCATCTCAAAATATATTAAAAAGATGTGGATTTGATTTATATAAAAAATCAGATACTTTATGGTGGGAATTGGATTTTAAAAAATAATGTACAAGTAAATAGTATTAAGATAACTCAATGAATAGACTTCCTTCATAAAAGATAAACTAAGTTTATTAATAATAGTATTGGAGGTTATCTTATGAACAGAAGTAGTGTTGAATCATTAAAGCAACAAGCCAGAGAAATGATGATTGCAGGTGAATCTTTTAATAACATAATGGAAAAAACTAATTTAAGGTTAAAAGATTTAAAGAGAATCCAACATGAAATAAATTCACATTTTTAAAATTTTAAATATACACTAATACTTAATTTTAAAATAAAAAATAAGTGTTAGTGTATATTTTATTTTGATGTAAACACAAAGATGGACAAGCAGTTGGCTTTTAAATGTTTATATGAAAAATATTATTAAAAAGTAAAAAATACAAAAATACAAAAATATAAAAATACAATGGAATGGGGAATATAGAAGATGTCAAAGGTTAAAGTAACAGTAATAGAAAGTAAATGCAGAGGTGGGTATTGTAAAAAAGGCGATGAATTCATAATAGATGATATATGTCCACCTTTATGCCACGAATTATGGAATTGTATATATCCATTTGTATATGCACTAAAAAATGGTGCTAATTTAGATTATGGAAATAAAAAAGCTCCTATGTTTGATTTTAAATGTCCAGATGGGGGAAGAGTTATAGTTCATGGGGAAAGAATAGAAGAATAAGTATGGACTGTATCAAAAGGAATACTTAAATACTAAAGATGTTATGACATCATTAACTTAAGACTTTTGATATAGGCCCTTCGAATTAGATTTTGATATCATCAGTTCAAAAGTTAAGTGAAATTTAAGTTTTAAATTTTAACAATGTTTTTTTAAGAAAGTTACTATAAAATATAAAGAATTTTAAATCCATATTCAAATTTTTTTTTGAAAATCATTAATTGATATAGAATATTACTAAAATACTGAACTGAAGAGTATAACGAGTTGTGGCAAGAAGATGTATTAACTCAAAAAAAAGTATATTTTTTTGAATAATAATATAAAAATACATTGTTTCCATTAAAAAAAAGTAGTAATATATAAACGAAGTAATTCCAAAATATTCATAATAAGGGAGTGTAGTGATGAAATATTATATTAAGGAAAATGATAATGATTTTTACAAAAGGTTGAAACTAAACTCTGAAGGACAAAAAGGAAACGAAACATGTTTTACTTTTTATGACTTTATTGGAGATAATAAAATAGTAACAGAAATTACAAGAAAAGAATTATTATATAAATCGTTAAATATAGCAGCTGAATTAAAAAAACAAGGCGCAAAAAAGGGAGATAGAGCAATAATATTTGCAACTCAGACTTGTGATAATGTCTTATCAGTTGTGGCATCAGTATTATCAGGAGTGATATTTACACTAATTCCACCACCAATTGATTCTAGCAAGATGGACAGATTCCTATCAGTAATGAATTCATGTAAACCTAAATTTATATTGTGTGGAACTAAGTTAAAAAATACTATAGAAGGCGTTCTATTAAAGTTAAAAGAAAATAGTAATTATACGGGATTGTTAAATGCGATAAAAATTGTTGATGTAGAAAAATGTGAAGATACTAAAGAATTTGAACCGGAACATATTACTTTAGAAGATGTTATTTATATACAATATACTTCAGGGTCAACTAGTGCACCAAAAGGTATATTAGTTAGGTATGGAAACTTATTAAGTTCATTAAATGGATGCTTAGAAGTATATAGTCAAATAAGAAGAGTATTTGGATGGGTTCCTTTCTTCCATAATTTAGGGTTAGCTTATTTGATATTCTCAGCTGTTATAAGAGACAATATATGTTCAGGGGTTATGTCACCAGCAGCATTTTTAGAAAAACCATCTAGATGGGTTGAAGGAATTAATGAATTTAAGGCAGATGTTACCCTTGCACCAAACTCTGTATATGAAACTTATCCTAAGTTAGTACCAGCTAGCTTTCTAAAAGAAAAAAATATAGATTTATCAACAGTTAAATTATTTTTAAATGGATCAGAAATGGTAAGCTATGAAGCTATGGTTAACTTTGTTAATGAGTACAAAGAATTTAATGTTACTATAGATAAGTTTGGACCAGGATATGGATTGAGCGAAACTGCTTGTGGTATAAGTGTAGCACCTAGGTATGATGAAAATACAAACTTAAGTTTAGATTTTGAAGCTTATAAAGATGGAAAGTTAAGTTTAGCAGATGAAAAAACAGAAAATACTATAGAATTTGTATCAAGTGGTACACCAATACCAGGAGTATTATTTAAGATTGTAAATCCAGCTACTTTAGAAGAATGTGCGGAAGATGAATTTGGAGAAGTGTGGACTCAATCAGGATGTAATGCTAAAGGATATTATGAAAATGAAGAAGCCACTAAGGAAACTTTTGAGGGTACTCTTAAAGGATATGATGGTAATTTCCTTAGAACAGGTGATTTAGGAATTATAAGAAATGGTCATATTTATATAACAGGACGTATAAAAGAATTAATAATAGTAAATGGTAATAATATTTTACCAAACGATATTGTTTTGAAATTAAAGCATAATATACCTGAATTAAATTTAGCAACTATAGTGCCTTTTTCAGTAAATAGAGATAATAAAGAAAAGTTAGTAATAATAATTGCTGGAAAAGATGAACTTATTAAAAATATTCATACAGATGAGTTAATTGATAAGATAAATTCTTGTATTTTAAAATACTTTGAAATTACTCCTTATGAAGTTGGATTTGCAGATATTAAAAATATTCCTGCTTCTGATAATGGAAAAATATCAATAATGGCAGCCGCAAGAAAGTATAATGCAGGTGAGTTACCTTTAGTAGGTAGCACAAAGGATAATCAAGAGGAAAAAATTATAGTATATAATACAAAAACTCAAGAAGCATTAGGCAATATAATTAAAAGCGATTTCTCTGTTAAAGCTACAATAGACGATAATATTTTAAGTTTAGGTATGGATTCATTACAAGTAGTAGGTCTTACTAATAGTATTGAAAAAGTATTTAAAGTAAGTGTTCCAGTAGCATTTATTTTTGAAAGCCCTACAATACAAAATATTGCTGAATATATAGATAAGTCTTTAGCAGGAGAAGATTTATCTTCGTTAGAAAAGGACAAGTCCTTCTTACGTGATGAAGTAGTATTAGATGAAAAAATAACAGCATCTGAATATGAAACAAAAGATCCAGAAATGAAAAATATCTTCTTAACAGGAACAACAGGATTTGTTGGAGCATATTTAATAAGAAGTTTATTATCAACTACAAAGGGAAAGATTTATTGTCATGTAAGAGCTAAGAGTGAAGAAGCTGGATTACAAAGAATTAAAGATAATATGGAATATTATAAGGTGTGGAAAGAAGAATATGCAGAATATATAGTACCAGTGTTAGGTTCTCTTGAAAAACCTTTATTAGGTATAAAGGAAGATGTGTATAAATTCTTAACTGAAAATATAGATATTATTTATCATAATGGAGCAGTATTAAACTTCATATATCCTTATGCAAAATTAAAAGATGCTAATGTATTAGGAACTGTAAAAACTATAGAATTAGCTTGTACAGGTAAACAAAAATTCTATAACTATGTATCTTCTTATAGTGTATTTGATAATCCAAGTTACTTTAATAAAGAAGTATCAGAAGATGATGAATTAAAAGAATGTAAGGGATATTATCTATCTTATAGTGAGACTAAGTGGGTTGCTGAAAATATTATTCATGTGGCAAGAGAACGTGGTTTAAAAGCTGCTATATATCGTCCAGGTGAAATTACAGGAGCTACAGATACTGGTATATGGAAGTTAGGTGATTCTGTAAGTAGAACAATAAAGGCTATAATTGATACTAAGTCTTATCCACTTATAGATATGAATATGCACATGACTCAAGTTGATTATATTGCAGATGCAATAGTTAGTATATCTACTAAGGGAGAATCTTATGGAAAAGCATATAACCTATTAAATTCAGTGAAAGTTCCATTAAGATGGTTAGGTGAAATTATAAATGAAAGTGGATATGAAGCAAAACCTATGGGTTATGAAGAATGGAAGGGTATTCTTTATAAATCAGGAAATGAGCATCCATTAAAATTATTAGAAGCTTTATTTAAAATTACTAAGAAAAATAAAGAAGAGGAATTAGCATTTAGATATGGTGAAGTAGAAGCACGCCATGGAACAACTAATGCAGATAAGGCTTTAGAAGGTACAGGTATTACTTGTCCACCTATAGATGAAGAGTTAATTAGAAAATATCTTAAAAATTTTGTATAGTTTAATTTAAAATAAATCAACAAAAAGATAAAAATTAAATAAGTTTGAAAAAAAGGAATATAAGTTATATAATGGAAAAGTGAGCTTGAAGATAAATAAATTCTGAGGGTGAACAGAATATAAAAAAATCGTACTGAAGGCATGAGGATTTTCCTGGTAATAAGGCGGTAATAATAGCTTGAAGTTTAATTTTTCATTATATATTTATATGTATATGATGTTAATTGTTATGGACAATTCTTAGGATTTAATCTTTGGGATTGTCTTTTTATTATATAGAAGATGTATATAGGGAGAATTATTTATGAATACAAGAATTGCACTTATTGGTGTTATTGTAGAGGATGTGAAGTCTGTAGAAAAGCTTAATACTATTTTACATACATATGGTGAATATATCATTGGTAGAATGGGAATTCCGTATAAAAGTAAAAGTGTTTCGATAATAAGTATAGTAGTAGATGCACCTAGTGATGTAATAAGTGCACTATCAGGTAAGCTTGGAATGCTGCCAGGAGTTAATACAAAAACTATTTATTCAAAAGTGCCTTTAAATAACGAAAACAAGTAAGGAGCTAGAGAACATGTATAATCCTAAATCTAAGGTGGCAACAGAATTCATTGATAATGAAGAAATTTTAAAAACTATTGAGTATGCAGAAAAGAATAAAAATAATAGAGAGTTAATTGATAGTTTAATAGAAAGAGCTAAAGATTGCAAAGGTCTATCTCATAAAGAAGCGTTAGTATTACTTGAATGTGATTTAGAAGATGAAAATCAAAAAATGTTTGAACTTGCTAAAGAAATAAAACAAAAGTTTTATGGTAATCGTATAGTAATGTTTGCACCATTATATTTATCAAATTATTGTGTTAATGGGTGTGTGTATTGTCCATACCATCATAAAAATAAGCATATTTGCAGAAAGAAACTTACACAAGAGGAAATTGTTAAAGAAGTTAATGCTTTGCAAGATATGGGACATAAGCGTTTAGCATTAGAAACAGGAGAAGATCCAGTTAATAATCCTATTGAATATGTTTTAGAGAGTATAAAAACTATTTATAGTATAAAACATAAAAATGGAGCTATACGTAGAGTAAATGTTAATATAGCAGCAACAACTGTTGAAAATTATCGTAAGCTAAAGGAAGCTGGTATAGGAACATATATATTATTCCAAGAAACATATAATAAGAAAAGCTATGAAGAACTTCATCCAACTGGACCAAAGCATGATTATGCATATCATACAGAAGCTATGGATCGTGCTATGGAAGGTGGTATTGATGATGTAGGTTTAGGAGTATTATTTGGATTAAATATGTATAAGTATGATTTTGTTGGACTATTAATGCATGCGGAACATCTAGAAGCAGTTCATGGAGTAGGACCTCATACTATAAGTGTACCTCGTATACGTCCAGCAGATGATATTGCTCCAGAAGATTTTAGTGATGCAATTTCAGATGAAATGTTCCAAAAGATAGTAGCTGTATTACGTATAGCAGTACCTTATACAGGTATGATAGTTTCAACACGTGAATCACAAAAAACTCGTGAAAAAGTATTAGATTTAGGTATATCACAAGTTAGTGGAGCTTCTAGTACAAGCGTTGGTGGCTATGCAGAAAAGGAAAATGAAGAGGATAATTCTGCACAGTTTGATGTGTCTGATGATAGAACATTAGATGAAGTTGTAAGATGGCTATTAGATTTAGGCTATATACCAAGTTTTTGTACAGCTTGCTATAGGGAAGGACGTACAGGAGATAGATTTATGAGCCTTGTTAAAGGCGGCAAGATAGCTAATTGCTGTCAACCTAATGCTCTTATGACATTAAAAGAATATTTAGAGGATTATGCCTCAGAGGCTACTAAAGAATCAGCCAAAGCAATTATAGAAAGAGAACTTAAAAATATCCCAAGTGAAAAGGTACATGACTTAGTATTAAAACACTTTAAAGATATAGAAGAAGGAAAAAGAGACTTCCGTTTCTAATTTATAGTTATACTTATAGAAAGATATTAAGGTATTTTGTTTAGGTACAAATATTTTAGTATCTTTCTTTAAATTTAAAGTGTAAAAAATATATTATTTTGTATTATTTAAAGAAAAAAAGCAGAAAAAATAAAAAAAAGTATTGACAGTAATCGATTTGATATATATAATACTAATTGAATCTGGTGATGATGGCGTAGAGGAAACACTCCTTTCCATTCCGAACAGGACAGTTAAGCTCTACAGCGCCAATGGTACTGCATGGGAGACTGTGTGGGAGAGTAGGACGTTGCCAGGTAAATATGGCTCGATAGCTCAGTCGGTAG
>SVCL01000015.1 GCA_015058405.1 Clostridium sp. | reverse complement strand
TGTGTATTGATAGTTCATCTGATATAATTGTGTTCTGAAACATTTATGCATACTCCTTGTTTGTTTTGTGTAGGAACTTAATTATAACAAGGATTTGTCATAAATGTTTTTTTATTTTATTCATTTGTAAAATTATTCAAACGATTTTGCACTATTATAGTATATTTATAAAATTACTTTTTGATGAGGTTTGAATAATTTATTTTATACCAATATTTTGATATAAAAAAAATGACCCTACATTAATAAGGTCACTCTCTCAATCTCTAACATATCCCATTTTTTCAATTAAAAACTTGCTTTATTTAGATATCTTCGTATCAAACTCTTTATAACATGAATAACTATAAATAAAATTACCTATTCCTAAAATAACAAAAAATATGTCAAATATATTTTTTGACTTAACACCATCTAATCCTATAGCTATACACATAATTCCTATTGCTATATATAATTTATATAAATTTTTCTTTTCTCTTACCTTCATTCCTTTTCTCAAATTAGAAATTCTATTTTTATAAGATGAATGTATAATCAAATTAATCATTACATACTTATTGTTACTCATTAATGCTCCCCCTTATAGATGCAGAAAATTTTTCAATAGTCTTCATAATCAAATAACCATGTCTTTCTATCATTTAATGATATAATTGTCAACAATATGTAATACAACTATTTATTTACCAACAAAAAAGGAATGTAGCCAAAACATTCCCTTTTAATTATTATCTATTCTTTTCTTAAAATATCCAAAGTATGAGCACTAGCACCCAAAAGTTCAGGTCTTTCACAAGTAGATAGATGATATTCAACAAATATTTTAAAAGTCTCTTCATCCATTTCTTTCAAAATAGGTCTCATATAATCTGCTGGTCCATCCGCTGAAATCAACTTAATTCTTTCAAGACCTGCTTTAGTTGCAATTTCTTTTATATCCTCTATCCTTACATAATCAAATAAATCTTCTTTATCTGATATAGTATGAAAATCTTTTGTAAGCTTTCCATCCTTAATACATTGTTTAATATTATTTTGTTTGAATCCATAAGTTATTACACTAAACTCATTCATACAATATGCTACTAAAATAACTCCGCCAGACTTTGTAACTCTTTTAGCTTCACTTAACGCCTTAACCTTATCTTCAATAGAATATAAATGATACATTGGCCCAAATACTAATGTTAAATCAAACATATTGTCTTGAAATCTAGAAAGATTTAATGCATTACCTTGAAATGCTTTTACTGAACTTCCTTTTGCCTTTAATGTACCAAGATTATGTTTTACAAGTTCAATTGCAGTAACATCATATCCTTCATTTGCAAGTTGTACTGAATATCTTCCTGTTCCTGCACCAACATCTAGTATTTTGGGATTTTCCATTTTTTCTAAGTATTCATGAATATACTTCATAGAAGTTATGTACTCTACCTGTCCATGTCTTCTTGTTAATCTTTTATCTTCGCAAAATTTCACGTAATATTTATCTAATTCTACTGTCATTTCTTTTACATTCCCATCTTTATTTTTAGACTTTTCTTATTCTATTATTATATAAATTCTAATCATAATTGTCTATGCAATAAAAAATTCCTATATATTTAGTTCACTCTCTAAATATATAGGAAATTTTTTCTATTCTAAATTAGTATATCCCATAAGGCTCTTATCTACTTCCTTAGCAACTTCACGCCCTTCTTTTATGGCCCATACTACTAATGATTGTCCTCTATGCATATCTCCAGCCACAAATACGTTTTTGGTAGTAGTACTGTACTTACCTTCTTCTGTTAATACATTAGTTCTACCATTAACTTCAACATTAAATGCTTTAGTCACATATTCTTGACTTCCTAAGAACCCTGCTGCAATTAATACTAAATCTGCTTCTAGAACTTCTTCTGAATTCTTAACTTCAACCATATTCATTCTTCCTGTTGCTTCGTCTTTTTTAGCTTCTAGCTTAACTAATTTAACTTTACAAAGTTCACCTTTATCATTGCTTATAAACTCTTTAACAGTAGTTTGATAAATTCTAGGATCATGTCCAAACACAGCTATTGCCTCTTCTTGTCCGTAATCTGTTTTACAGATTCTAGGCCATTGTGGCCATGGATTACTTGCAGTTCTCTTATCAGGTAATTTAGGCATCATTTCTAATTGAGTTACTGACTTAGCTCCATGTCTAATTGATGTACCAACACAGTCATTACCTGTATCCCCTCCACCAATTACAATTACATTTTTATCTTTAGCTGAAATATAATTTCCATCTTCTAAGTTAGAATTTAACAAACTCTTTGTAGTAGACTTTAAAAAATCTACTGCAAAATATATTCCTTTAGCTTCTCTACCTGGAACTTTAATATCTCTAGGGTTAGATGCACCACAAGCTAATATAACTCTATCATATTCTCTCATAAGCTTAGAAGCTTTATAATTAGTACCTATATTAGCGTTAGTTATGAACTTAACACCTTCTGACTTCATTACTTCTACCTTACGTTCTATTACTTTTTTATCAAGCTTCATATTTGGTATACCATACATTAGAAGACCGCCAATTCTATCTTCCCTCTCATATACAGTAACCTCATGTCCACGTTTATTTAATTGATCTGCAGCTGCAAGACCTGAAGGACCTGAACCAACTATTGCAACTCTTTTCCCGGTTCTTACTTTAGGTATCCTTGACTTAGCTAACCCTATATTATAAGCATTTTCTATAATACTTTTTTCATTTTCCTTTATTGAAATAGATTCTCCATTTAATCCACATGTACATGCACATTCACATGGTGCTGGACATACCCTTGAAGTAAATTCTGGGAAATTATTTGTTTTTGTTAAACGCTCATATGCTTGTTCTAAGTTATTTGTATAAATTAAATCATTCCATTCAGGTATCAAATTATGAAGTGGACACCCTGTAGTTGCACCATTAATAGTCATACCAGATTGACAAAATGGCACTCCACATTCCATACAACGCGCACCTTGAATTTGTTGTTTTTCCATTGGTAAATCTATATGAAATTCCTCAAAATTTTTAATTCTTTCTAATGGCTCTATAGACATACTATTTTCACGATTATATTCTAAAAATCCTGTTGGTTTTCCCATCGCAATTATCTCCTATCTTTTTGTATTAGCATAGAATGCTTCTATTTGTGCCTGTTCACTACTTAATCCCTTTTCTTCCATTTGAACAGTTGTCATTAACATACGCTTATATTCATGAGGTATAACCTTCTTGAATTTTGGTAAATAATCTCCGAAGTTTTCTAAGATTTCTTTACCCTTCTTTGAATTTGTATTTTCAACATATTCCTCAATAATTTCTTTAAGTTCTAATACATCATATTTAGAAGTAACTGCTTCTGATGAAACAAGAGCTTTATTTAGTTTTGTATATAAATCTCTATCTTCATCTAGGACATATGCAATACCTCCGCTCATACCAGCTGCAAAGTTCTTACCAGTCTTACCAAGTACTATTACACGACCACCAGTCATATATTCGCATCCATGTTCTCCAACACCTTCAACAACTGCTGTTGCACCTGAATTACGTACACAGAATCTTTCTCCAGCAACACCATTTATAAATGCTTTACCACTAGTTGCACCATATAAAGCAACATTACCTATAATAATATTTTCATCTTCCTTAAACTTAACACCTTTAGGAGGAGTTACTATTATCTTACCACCAGATAATCCCTTACCTAAATAGTCATTACTATCTCCAACTAACTTTAATGTTAATCCCTTTGGTATAAAGGCCCCAAAACTTTGACCTCCACCACCATTACACTTAACAGTAAAAGTATCATCTGCTAAAGTATTATAATATCTCTTAGTAATTTCAGCTCCAAATATTGTTCCAAGAGTTCTATCTATATTAGTAACATTTAATTCTACTGTTTTCTTAGTTTTATTAATAAGGGCTGTCTTAAACTTCTTAAGTAATATTTTTTCATCTACTGTTTTTTCAAGTTCAAAATCATAAACTTGCTTATTATTATATTCAACCTTAGTATATTCATCACCTACATAAGGATTATTAATAATTCTAGATAAATCAATAGTTTGTGCTTTTCCTGTACTTATATCTTTTCTTTGTCTTAATAGGTCAGTTCTACCTACTAGCTCATCAACAGTTCTAACACCTAACTTCGCCATATACTCTCTTAATTCTTCTGCTACAAATCTCATAAAGTTTATTACATATTCTGGCTTACCTTTAAATCTCTTTCTAAGTTCTGGATTTTGAGTAGCAATACCAACAGGACAAGTATCTAAGTTACAAACTCTCATCATTACACATCCCATTGTAACTAAAGGTGCTGTAGCAAATCCAAATTCCTCAGCTCCAAGAAGTGCAGCTACTGCTACATCCCTACCACTCATAAGCTTACCATCAGTTTCTATAATAACCTTAGATCTTAAATCATTCATTATTAAAGTTTGATGTGTTTCTGCAACACCAAGTTCCCATGGAAGACCTGCATTATATATTGAACTTCTAGGTGCAGCACCTGTTCCTCCATCATAACCTGATACTAATATTACTTGTGCTCCTGCCTTAGCAACACCAGCTGCTACTGTTCCTACACCTGCTTCTGATACAAGTTTTACTGAAATTCTTGCATCTTTATTAGCATTTTTACAGTCATATATAAGCTGAGCTAAATCTTCAATTGAATAAATATCATGATGTGGTGGTGGTGATATTAATCCTACACCAGGAGTTGAGTGTCTAGTTTTTGCAACCCATGGATAAACCTTTCCTGCTGGTAAATGTCCACCTTCACCTGGTTTTGCTCCTTGTGCCATCTTTATTTGAATTTCTTTAGCACTTACTAAATATCTTGATGTAACACCAAATCTACCTGAAGCTACCTGCTTAATAGCAGAACATCTATTTAAACCATCTGGTCCAATAGTTAACCTTTCTAAATCTTCTCCACCTTCACCTGAATTTGATTTACCACCAATTTTATTCATGGCAATAGCTAAAGTTTCATGTGCCTCTTTAGAAATAGATCCATAACTCATAGCACCTGTTTTAAATCTCTTAACTATAGAATCTACACTTTCTACTTCTTCTATTGGAACTCCTTTTTCAGGATAGTTAAATTCTAATAGTCCTCTTAAATTAACAGCATCATTTTCTTTATTTATTAACTTAGTATATTCTTTAAAAATACTATAATCATTATTCCAAGCTGCTTGTTGTAAAAGATGAATTGTCTTAGGGTTATATAAGTGCTCTTCTTTATCTGTTCTAAGCTTATGGCTTCCTACACTGTTTAAAGATAAGTCTACACTTAACTCTAGTGGATCGAAAGCTTTTGAATGAAGTTCATCTACTTGTCTCTCTATATCTTTAATACTAATACCTTCAATTCTACTTACTGTATTAGTAAAGTACTTTTCTATAACATCAGAATTAATTCCTATAGCTTCAAATATTTGAGAGCCTTGATA
Organism: Clostridium sp.; assembly: GCA_015058405.1. Classification (GTDB taxonomy): domain Bacteria; phylum Bacillota; class Clostridia; order Clostridiales; family Clostridiaceae; genus Clostridium. Next base: position 17,093 of record SVCL01000015.1, on the reverse strand, counting down.
TGATTGAATAGTTGATATTCCCATCTTAGAAGCAATTTTTACAATACCATCTAATACTGCTTTATTATAGTCATCAACTGCTGCATAATAATCCTTATCAAGCATATTATCATCTATTAACTCTTTAATACTTTCTTGAGCTAAATATGGATTGATAGCACAAGCACCATAACCAAGTAATGTAGCAAAATGATGTACTTCTCTTGGTTCACCACTTTCAAGTATCATTGCAACTGCAGTTCTCTTCTTTGTTTTTACTAAATGTTGTTGCATTGCTGATACTGCTAATAATGAAGGAATTGCAACGTGATTTTCATCTACTCCTCTATCTGAAAGAATTAATATATTAGCACCATCTCTGTAAGCTCTATCAGTTTCTAAGAATAAATGTTCAATAGCTTTTTCTATAGAAGTGTTTTTATAATATGTTATAGGAATTACTTTTACTTTAAATCCTTCTACATTCATATTTTTAATTTTTAAAAGGTCTGTACTTGTAAGTATAGGGTTATTAACCTTTAAAACCCTACAGTTAACTGCCTCTTCTTCTAATAGGTTACCATCTTCCCCTATATATACTGAGGTTGATGTTACTATTTGTTCTCTTATTGCATCTATTGGTGGATTTGTAACTTGAGCAAATAATTGCTTAAAGTAATTAAATAAAGGTTGCTTAGTTTCTGATAAAACTGCTATAGGACCATCTACCCCCATAGCACCCATAGGCTCTTTACCTGTTCTAGCCATTGGAAGTATTGAAGTTTTAACATCTTCATAACTATATCCAAAAGCTTTTTGAAGTTTTGCTCTTGTTTCTTTTGAATATTCCTCTACTTTTTTATTAGGAATTGTTAATTCTCTAAGTTTAATTAAATTACTATCAAGCCATTCACCATATGGTTGTCTACTAGCATAATATTCTTTTAATACATCATCATCAATAAGTTCACCTTTAACAGTATCGACTAGAAGCATTTTTCCTGGTCTTAATCTATCTTTAACCACTATCTTAGCTGGATCTATATCTAGCACTCCTACTTCTGATGATAAGATTAAGTAATCATCATCTGTAATATAGTATCTAGATGGTCTAAGACCATTACGATCAAGTACTGCTCCCATAACTTCACCATCACTAAATAGTATTGATGCAGGACCATCCCATGGTTCCATCATAGTTGCATAATATTGATAAAAATCTTTTTTAGCTTGACTAATTGTATTATTTTTATCCCAAGGTTCTGGAATAGTTATCATTACAGCAAGTGGTAATGGCATTCCACTCATAACTAAGAATTCTAATGTATTATCAAGCATAGCTGAATCCGAACCTTCTTGATTAACCACTGGAAGAACTTTATGCATTTCATCCTTTAAATATTCAGAAGACATAGTTTCTTCTCTAGCAAGCATCCTATCAACATTTCCACGAATAGTATTAATTTCACCATTATGAACCATAAATCTATTTGGATGCGCCCTTTGCCAACTTGGATTTGTATTAGTACTAAAACGTGAGTGAACCATAGCAATAGCAGATTCGTAATTCTCACTTTGTAAATCTTCAAAGAATAGTCTTAATTGTCCAACTAAAAACATTCCCTTATAAACTAATGTACGGCTAGATAAAGATACAACATATGTATTATCATTACTTTGTTCAAATACTCTACGTGCAACATAAAGTCTACGATCAAAATCTAACCCTTTATTTATATTTTTAGGTCTTGCTACAAAACCTTGCATTATACATGGCATACAGTCTATAGCCTTATGACCAAGTACAGTTGGATTTGTTGGAACTTCTCTCCATCCTAGAAACTTCAAGCCTTCTTTTTCTACTATAATCTCAAACATTTTCTTAGCTTGATTTCTCTTTAACTCATCTTGTGGAAAGAAAAACATTCCTATTCCATAATCTCCTTCATTACCTAAAGAAATTCCTAAAGGTAAACATACCTTTTTAAAAAACTTATGTGAGATTTGAAGTAATATTCCCACTCCATCTCCTGTCTTACCCTCTGCATCTTTACCAGCTCTATGCTCAAGATTTTCAACTATCTTTAAAGCATTAGCTACGGTTTCATGAGTTTTAATTCCTTTGATATTAACTATAGCCCCAATACCACAATTATCGTGTTCAAATTTTGAATCATACAAACCAGTATATGATTCATTCATTTTAATATCATCTTTTCTCATATAACCTATCCTTTCTAGTCTTTTTGTTAATATCCATAATACTACCTTTTTTTTATTTTTAAAGATTTGTACGTATTTTACTTATTTAAAAAAGTTTTTTTCTTTTAAACTTTATTTACACAAATATTTTTGTTTAAAAAAATAAGGCAAACATCTTTGTCTTACCAATTTATTACACCAATCCATCATTTTATTGTTATTTTTTTATTTTAACACCATATTTATTGATAAATTTTTATTTCAAGTTGGTTTTGCTTAAATTTTATCATTTTCAAGTCACTTAATAATATAAACTTAGTTTGCTCAAGTATGTTTATACGCCTTAATATTTTACCTTTATATAGTTTTTAAGCTTTTTTATTTTATCAATTCTATCTTTTCCAAGCTCTTTTATAAATTCGCTAAACTTCTTATGCCACTCTAATTCAAAGTTTTCATCATAACCCATACTAGAAACATACTTATACAATAATATTATTACAACTTCATCTAAACTTTCAAAATACATAGAATATTCATCTTCAAATAGACATTCTACATTTAAAATATCTATTAAATCTTCTATACTTTTAATGTTCTTATTAATTAATTTAATCTTTTCTATAGAGTTAACGCAAGCTATAGCCTCATCACTTAATTTTCTAAAGTCTTCATCACTTAACCTAGCCCCATCTACATACTCTATATATCTTTCCTTAGTTGTTTTAAAAGATATAAACAAATTCTCTAATTTTTCTAAACTTCTGGCATTTTTAATATTCGAAGCTATATTTTCAAGGACCTTTTTACTATAATTCTTTATATTACTATCACTTATTAATAATTCTTCAAAACATCTGTCTAAATAATTTAGTAATTCATCATATAAATTCACTTCTTCTATGTTATCCAAAGTACTCTTTATAATTTCCCTATCCATTTTTGATATATTAAGTTCTCGTGGATCTTTATTACAAATTATTAAACCTAAAGCATTAGTTAAAACTAATTCAAATACATTTAAAAGCAACATTTCACATTCATTGCTATAACCTCTTAAAAGTTCATTAATATTAAACACATCAAACTTTAAGCAAAATTCATTTTCCATATTCAAAGCAACTAAATACTTATGAAAATATTCAGTTCCTTCAAATTCTTCATAATTAACTGCAATCTGATAATCTATATCGCAAGGTGCTATATGAGCCTCAAAAAAATCATCATAAGCTTTAAAGAACTTAGTTAACCCATAATCAATAGTATCATCGTAAGAATAATTTTTTACTTTTAATTTGTCATTCTGGATCTTTTCAAGCAATTTTTTATCTTTTTCAAATATTATTTTTATAAGCTTATTGCCAGCCATAAATATATCAGATAAAGATTCTTCTTTTAACTTTTTTAAAGCCTCATTACCTATTTCCTTTAAATATAATCCTATGGTAAAGTCTACAGATTTCAAAAGTTCATCCATATCCTCTATATTAATTGAGCTGCTTTCATTTTTTGTATAATAAGTCATTTGATCTTTAAGTACTTCTAGTCTTTTATATAATATATTTTCTACTTCTGATTTATTTAATAAATCATTATAGTAGTAAGTTAATAATAAGTTTTTAAAATAATTATCTTCGTTAAAACTATCATTAATATTCATTGAATATTCTGTGAGATTTTTATTCACTAATAATCACCGCCTAAAAATCTTTTTCATCACTAATATCTGTATAATCCTTAACTCCGTTTCTTATGTTATCTGCAATTCTATATAATATCTTTCCTTCTAATAACTCTAAAGAGCCTTCACAATATCCATCAAAATGCTCTTTCATTATTTCTATCAGTTCATCATCACCTATATAATTTAAAGTTTCATTTTTATAGGTATAAAATATCTCAACCAAACTGTTAATAGACTCACCATAATTATATTGTGATATATAAGGAGAATCGCAAAACTTCTTAATAATTTTAGTAACTATTTCTCCATTAAATTCTATTCTTCCAGTAGTTTTTAAAGCTTCTTTTCTAGTTTTTAAAATTTCTTTTACTTCTTCGTCTTTAAGTTTAAGACCATAGTCAATTGTTTCTTCATTTAAAAGATATATTTCATCATATATCTTTTTCTCAATCAATGCATTTTCAAATATGGTAATATCTTTTTTCATAATCCCACTCCTTTTTTGATTAATAACTATTGACTTTTCGCCTCGTTTGTGTTATGATAAAATTTAGAATATTTATTGCAAATTTATTATAGAATTAATTTAATATATTGTCAATTTTACAAATAAAAAACTGCTTGCAAATTTATATTTTTTGCAAGCAGTTTTTTATTTATACTACATAAATTATAATATTTTTCCTACTACTTCGTTATATATTTGTACTATATTAGAGCTTTCAAGTCTTAAAAACTTTAATTTATAATTTTCTCTATAAGTTTTAATAATTAACTCATCAGAAATTGATAATAACTTTTGATTCTTTACTAATCCTACTCCTGTTATATTTTTATATGGAATAGTTATTATTGAAGTTGTTGGCTCCTTAAAACTAATCTCCTTATCCACAAAAATTAGTCTTTTATTTGTTACACATAAAAAATCTAACACTAAAGGATAAATAGATTCTATTTCTTCACCTAAAAGTAAAAATTCTTTAACCTTATCTCCATAAACCTCCATAGCGCTCTTTTTTTCTTTATCTTTCCCACCGAATAGTGCCATACTATCCTTCCATCCTTTTTTAATACTTTATTATTATACATTATTTTAGTTATTTTGTTAATTTATACAACCCAAACATCTAAAACAGGAAGGTTAAAATATCAATAAATACTTAACCTTCCTTAACCTTTTATCTAATATATCTCTTTTTCTCAAACTAATCCTTATCAATTAAATAATCTAATAATTTTTTCATATCTTTTTTTCGTGAATTATTACTAAAAGAAAGAGCTTGCCTAACACCATTTTTAACAGCCAACCTCACTACAAAATACACAGATAGTAATATAATTAACATAGATCCCTTGCTTATAGTAAGTTTTTCTTTCATTCCTTCACCTCTACAGTTAATAACTAATATAATAAAACTGTTGTTAATCTTTATATTATATTATATTATATTATATAAATTGACCTACAAAGTTTGATAATTTCTTCTACTATTTATGCATAAAAAAGCTAACACTCATATTATAAAGTGTTAGCTTTACTAATTAATTATAACTACTTAGCACCGTATTCTGCATAATATGCATCTATACGAGCATTCATTTCATCATCTATTAATACTTTTCCGTTTATTTCTCTATTCAAAAGATATTCCCTAACTTCTGCCATAGTTACTATAGCTGTTGTTTTAAATCCAAACTCTTCTCTTATTTGAGCTAAAGCAGATTTTTCTCCTCTACCTCTTTCCATTCTATCAACAGATATTATAAGACCTTCAACATCAACCTTTCCTTGGCTTTGAAGTATTGGCATAGTTTCATATATTGAAGTACCTGCTGTAGTAACATCTTCAACTATAAGTATTTTATCTCCATCTTTTATTGGGCTTCCTAAAAGTATTCCCTTATCTCCATGGTCCTTAACTTCTTTTCTGTTTGAACAGTAGTTTACATCTATTCCATACATATCTGATAAAGCTATTGCAGTTGTTACTGATAATGGAATTCCTTTATAAGCTGGTCCAAACACTATATTATAATCTTCATTAAAGTTTTCTTTTATTGCCTTAGCGTAGAATTCTCCAAGTCTTTTTAATTGACTTCCTGTTTTATAGTTTCCTGTATTAACAAAGAAAGGTGTCTTTCTACCACTCTTAGTTACAAAATCTCCAAATGTTAATACTCCACACTCTACCATAAATTCTATAAATTCTTTCTTGTATTGTTGCATTATAATTCCTCCAAATATCTTATTTTTTTAAAACAAAGTAGATCTTCTACTTTCCCCAAAAATTATCATACTTGAAACGCAAACTTTACATATAAAAAGCCTTCCTTATCCATGATAAGGAAGGCATAAATATACACTTATACTACGCTTAAAATACTATAACTTCCTTACTGATTTCTCGAATCAATTTAAAGGGGATTATTTATTTTTATATAGATTATCATTAATTTTATATATTGTCAAATATAAATTTATTTTACATCTCCATAATATACTTCTTTATCTAAAGAACCTTCTGAAGCTGCAACCACTACACTTGTAGCAGAATCTCCTACTACATTTAATGATGTTACAAGCATTTCTATAGGTCTATTTATCGCAAGTATTAATGAATAAGCTAATATCGCAGCATCATTATTATATCCCATACCTGTTAATACTGTGAATAGGATAATAGCACCTGCTCCTGGCGCTGCTGGAGTCCCTATTGATGCAATTAAAGCTAATAGTGATATTACTACTATATTACTAACTGTTACATCATATCCAGCACTTGTAGCTATAAATATAGCTGCTATAACCTGCATTATTGCTGTCCCATTCATATTTATTGTCATTCCAAGTGGTAAAATAAATGAAGCTATATCTTCGCTTACACCTAGTTCTTCTGTTGTTGTCTTCGTATTTAAAGGTAAAGTAGCTGCTGAAGATGAAGTTGAAAATCCAAATAAAGCAACTTTACTTATCTTTCTTATAAAGTTAACTGGGTTAACCTTAGCCCCTATAGCTACAAATAATGCATATCCTAAAATTAAGAATATTAATAACGCTACAACAGTTGTAACTACATAAACTAAAGCTGGTTTTAAATTATCTACCCCATATATAGCAAATGTTCTTGTTATAAGCACAAATATTGCTATTGGCCCAAACTTAGTTATTATAAAACTTAAAAATACAGTTATTATTGAATTAATATCCTCTAACAATTTTTTTAATATCTGTATTTTTTCACCTAGAGTATTTATGCAAAGTCCTGTTACTACAGCAACAAATACTATAGCTAATACACTACCATTTGATGAAAATGCTGATGCAATATTATTAGGTATTGCTTTTACAATTATTAAAAGTGGATTTGTAGAGCTTGCTACACCTGTCTTAGCTGCTACATTATCAACATTAGCTGTAAAAAGACCTAAGTTTTTTATTACAAAACCTATACTTCCTGCTAAAAATAAAGCAAATACTGATGTAGTTAAAAATCCCAAAATGGTTTTATAAGAAATTCTTCCTAAAGTTTTAGTATCACTTATCTTACACATTGCAAGAGCTATAGACGTAAATACCATAGGAACTATTACTAATTGCAACGAATTAACAAACAGTTGACCTAATATATAGAATATACCTATTGCATTAGTTGCTCCTTCTACAGATATATCTTGGAACAAAATATTATTTATACTTGTCCATAATTCTGCATTACCATTTGCATTTAAACTTTCTCTAAGGAATATACATCCTATTCCTGATATTAACCCTAAAACTAGAGCTATTGCCATTCTTATGGCTAACTTATTTCCTTCATTTCTTTTCATTAGTATTAAATCTCCTTAATTAGTTATTTCCCTAATTCCCTGAGACTTACATAAGGTTTTTCTTTTAAATATACTTCAAAATATAAAATATAAACATAAAAAAGCTTTCCTAGTTTATAAGGAAAGCTTAAATACGTATATATCTCATAAAGTTTATAATTTTACACTAATTACTCTTAATAAATTATAAAAGCAATTTGTAAAATATAAATTCAAAATAATCTAATAGTATATTATGACTTCCTTACTGATTTCTCGAATCAATTTAAAGGGATGATTTTTGTTAATATTATCACGATATAATTCTCATGTCAATATAATTTAGTTATACTTATTTAAAAATTTTAATTTTCTATAACTTAAGGAATATATATAGAAATGATTTTATCCAAAACAAATATTACTCCAACACCTATAACTCCATATGCAATTGGAATATTTAGTATTGTATAATTAAAATAATGATTTATAACAACTAATCCTACTAATATTGCCATAAATACGATCCACCTAATAAGAAAAGATTTAGCTTTACTATTTTTATTTTCTTCAAACGCTGTTTTACAAATATATGTCACTATTAAGTTTGCTAAAATTATTATTACTAGTCCATTAATTAATTCGCCAACAGTAAGTGTGAAATTCCACTCTAAGCTCTTTCCTACAAGTTTAGATAATATAGATTCAATTGTAACTACTATCCCTATTATCCAAATTAATGTTAAAGATAATTTAAAAATACTCTTTAATTTTTCACCTTTTGTCTCTTTAGGCATACTTTCAATTATCTCATCACATACTTCTTTATAATTTCCTCCAATAACTTTCTCTATATTATCTCCCCTCTCCTGTCCATCAAGAATCATTTGGATTAGGTCTTGACGTACAAGCTCCTGATTATATCCATTTATCTTAGATGTTCTTAAATAAACTATCATATTTGTATAAATATCATTATTTTCTTTATAGATAGCCTCTTCATCTTTATTATTCTTTTTTTGTAGTTTCCTACACTCGCTCCCGATTTTTTTCATTTATAATTTCCCTCCAATAACTTATTAACTGCTTCACTTAAAGATTGCCAATTCTTTTTAAATTCATTTAATGCCTCTACTCCTTTACTTGAAAGAGAGTAATATTTTCTCTTTGGTCCATTATTAGATTCTCTTATGGTTGCTACAAGCATTTCATTCTTTTGTAATCTTAATATTATTGGATATATGGTTCCTTCTGATATTGAACCAAATCCATAACTCTCAAGTTTCTTAGATATTTCATATGCATAAGTTTCTTGTTTAGAAACCATATTAGTTTTAATAAAAATAAACCAGCTTACTAATACTGCATCCCTTGTATACATAACATGGAATACATCAATTCAGCTGGTTTACCTTTGCTTAAATATTATCTATCAAAAACTATAATTAATAAATATGCTTCACAAAAAATATTATTTTATCATGGCATTTAATGTTTACCTCCTATTTGAACATTAGATGACTTATTGCTATTTTAAACCCAATCAGTACCAGGAGCTTTATCTAAAACTTCTCTAACTGTTTTAGCCGCTGACTACTTATAATCATCAAAAGTTCAAAATTTCCTATATGTCAAAAAGGATCCAAGTTAATCTAATAATTTGAATCCTTAATTAATAGCCCTATTATATTATCCCTACAATTTCATTTATATCTTTAATTCCTTGGCTTATACAGAAAGCTTCCATCTCTTCTATAATTTCTTTCCCTGCCATTGGATTACTAAAGTTTACTGTTCCTATTTGTATTGCTGAAGCGCCTGCCATCATAAATTCTATAGCGTCTATTCCACTTGTAATGCCCCCAAGACCTATAACTGGTATTTCTACCGCTTTACTTACTTCATTAACCATACGTAATGCTACTGGCTTAACTGCTGGACCTGAAAGTCCTGCATATACATTATTAAATACTGGTTTTCTCTTATATGGATCTATAGCTAATCCCTTAAGAGTATTTATTAAACTTACTGAATCTGCTCCTGCAGCCTCACATTTTAAAGCCATATCAACTATATTTTCAGCATTAGGTGATAGCTTAACCATTAGTGGCTTCTTAGCTATCTTTTTCATTTCCTTAACAAATTCATAAGCTACATCTGACTTAATTCCATAAGCCATACCTCCTGCCTTAACATTAGGACAAGAAATATTAAGTTCAATTATTTGAACATTAGTATTATTAATCTTTTCTATAGCCTCTGCATAATCTTCAAAGCATCCGCCACCTACATTAGCTAAGATATTAGTTCCTAACGCCTCCATCTTAGGAAGTTCATTTTTAATAAACCCTTCTACTCCTGGATTATTTAGCCCAACTGAATTCATCATACCTGAAGGAGTTTCAAATACTCTTATTCCATCATTACCTTCCTTAGGGTTAAGAGTTAGACCTTTTGAAGATATTCCTCCTAGTATTCCTACATCATAAAAGTTGTTATATTCTGCACCAAAACCAAAGGTTCCTGAAGCTGCTATAACTGGGTTCTTAAAATCTATTCCATTTATATTTACCTTTAACATATAACCATCTCCTCCTTTAGTTTATAGTTCCACATAATATCCATCAAATACTGGACCATCTTTACATGTTCTCTTATTTCCATCCTTAGTCTTACATGTACATACTAAGCATGCTCCTACTCCACATGCCATATGTTTTTCCATTGATACATATACCTTTACGTTCTTTTCTTTACACATATTAACTACAGCTTTCATCATAACCTCAGGACCACAACATAAAACTGTATCATATTCTTCTGGCTTTAATATTTCTGTTACAAAACCTTTATGTCCATGCTTTCCTGTATTAGTAGTTATATTAACATTATTAGCATACTTTGATAATTCTTCAGTTAAATATATATCATCTCTAAATCCAGCATAAACATCTATAACTGCATCCTTATTTTTAGCTCTAAGTCTCTTAGAAACTTCAACCATAGGGGCTGTTCCTATTCCTCCAGCAACTATAGCAACCTTTCCTAAGTCTTCATTTAAATTAAATCCATTTCCTAAAGGACCTGTTAAAGCTATCTCTTCTCCTGATTTAAGCTTAGAAAATTCTTCTGTTCCTTTACCTACTACCGCATAAACAAAAACTATCTTTCCATCTTCTTTTTCACATATACTTATAGGTCTTGGAAGTAAAGTTTGACCATTTATTTTCAGCATATAAAATTGTCCTGCATTAATTTCGTTATCATCTTCACATACCATCTTATATACATTGTCTATTACTTTTTCATTAGATACTATTTTTGATTTTCTATATGTTATACTCATTGTTTTTCCTCCTACTAAAGATTATTAACTGCGTTTCTTATTTCATCTCTCATTCTTATTGCTTCTTCTCTTGCACATATAGCAAAATCTGCATCTGGTCTATTTTGTTTTCTGTAAGCTAATAATATTCCTCTTGAAGAATTAACTACTCCTCCATTACCATTATTTAAATACATAGCAACATCTTCTGCCTTACCACCTTGTGCTCCATAACCAGGTATTAAGAAGAACATTGAATTAAATCTTTTTCTTAGAGCTTTTCCTTCCTCTACATGAGTACATCCAATAACTCCACCTAAAGGATGATATCCACAGTTAGAAACTAAATCTTTTCCCATTTCCATAAGTCTATCTCCAACTACATGATAAACCTTATCTCCTGAAGTAGTATCTAAATACTCAATATCTTCAGCTCCTTTATTAGAAGTTCTAACTAAGCTAAATATACCTTTCTTTCCTGTTTCTAAGTATGGCATATATGGTTCTATACTATCCATTCCCATATAAGGACTTAAAGTTATAAAATCTGCTTCAAAATCGCCTTCAAAATGTGCCTTAGCATACATTTTTGCTGTAGCTGCTATATCTCCTCTTTTTATATCTGCTACTATAATCGCATCTTTTTCTCTTAACATATCAAGAGTTCTTTTATAAGCACTCATTCCAGCTAATCCTAAAGATTCGTAATAAGCTATTTGTACCTTAAAGCAAGCTGCAATATCATGAGTTTGTTCTATTATTTGTCTATTAAATTCAACTATAGCATCTTCATCTGATTTACCTTCCTTTATAAATTCTGGTACATAATCTATTGAAGTATCTAATCCTACACAAACTACTCCTCTTTCTTCAACTCTATCATATAACTTATCCATTATTGTCTTCATAATACCTGTCCTCCTAATCATTATATACAACTTTTCCTGACTTTATCGTCATCTTAATTTCACCATAAAACTCCATTCCTTCATATGGTGTATTTTTTCCTTTTGATTCAAACTTACTTGAATCTACCTTTATCTTTTTATCTAAATCTATAAGTACTAAATCGCCTTCTGTACCTATACTTATACTTCCTTTGTTCATTCCTAACATTTTAGCTGGATTCTTTGACATAATCTCACTTAACTTTTCTAGTGAAATTACTCCTCCTCTAACTAAAGTTGTATAACATATAGGAAAAGCTGTTTCTAATCCTACCATTCCTGGAGAACCATTTTTCTTATCCTCTGCTGTATGTGGAGCATGATCTGTTCCTATTGAATCTACAAATCCATTTTTTATTGCATAATGTAAGTATTCTACATCTTCCTTTTCTCTTATAGGAGGATTTACTCTATAATCGCTTATATCCCTAGTTAGAAAAATATGATGCGGAGTTACCTCACAAGTTACATTAGCTCCTTTAAGCTTTGCATCAATAATTGCTTCCATAGACTTCTTAGTAGAAACATGACACATATGAAGTCTGCCTCCTGTATATTTAGCCATTTCAAGATCTCTTACAGTCATTAAATCTTCTGCAAATCTCATATCTATCTTAGAAAACTCTGGACTTTCTGCATGGGACATTAATATCCAGCCTGTTTCCTTAGTTTTTAATAAGGCATTATACATTGTTCCATCATCATGTACTCCTATACCATCATCCGATATAGCTTTAATTTCTTTATCATCTTTTAGTAAATCTAGATGCTCTAAAGTCTTTCCATCAAAACCTTTTGTTACTGATACACATTGATGTATATCTACTAATCCAACTTCCTTACCTTTATTTCTTACATACTCTAAAGTATCTTTATCCGAAACTATTGGTTTAGTATTTGCCATTAAGCAAACTCCTGTAAAGCCACCCCTTACTGCTGCTTTAGAACCTGTTTCTATATCTTCTTTATATGTTAATCCTGGATCTCTAAAATGAGTATGAGTATCTATAAATGAAGGCATTAATGTTAATCCCTCTGCATTTATTACCTCAACACCTTCTTTATTAATCTCCTTTGCTACTTCTTTAATTAAGCCATTTTCTATATATACGTCTGCTATAGTATCTTGACCTAAATCTACTATTCTTGAACCTTTAATTAATAAATTCATTTATAGCACCCCTTTTAAACTTCTGAAAGCTTTGTAATTGTATCGCAATATTCACATCTATATGTTCCTTCTTCCCTATCCATTAATATAAATGAATGTGGAACATATCTTTCTGTTTGAGTAATACATCTTACATTTTTACAAGTTATTATATTTTTTACCTTCATTGGAAGTTCAGGTTTAACCTTAGTTACTACTCCCTCTCTCACTTCATCTATTGTTATTGATGGTGACATAAGAGCAAGCACTGTATAATCTATATCTTTCCAATCATCTATTTCTATTTTTATTATATCTTTTCTACCAAGTTTCTTACTTTCTGCATTCATTATTAATGCTACTCTATTAGATGAGTTTTCTAATTTTAAATGTTTAAATATCTTTACTCCCATACCTGATTGAATATGATCTATTACTAATCCATTTTTTATACTAGTTATTTCCAACATTTATATCACCCCCAAAAGTTTACACATTAAAGCCATTCTTGCATACATTCCATACTCAGCTTGCTTAAAATATGCTGCTCTACTATCCTCATCTACTTCTGTAGATATTTCATTAACTCTAGGTAGTGGATGCATAACTATCATATCTTTTTTTGCTTTAGACATTTTTTCAGCATCTAATATATAACTGTCTTTTAATCTTAGGTATTCTTCTTCATTAAAAAATCTTTCTCTTTGAATTCTAGTCATATAAAGAATATCTACTTCTTCCATTACATCTTCAAGTCTTTCAACTTCTTTAAATTCAATATTCTTTTTTGCTATAAATTCATCTTTTATGTAATCTGGAACCCTTAATTCTTTTGGTGATATTAATATAAATTTAGTACCTTCATATCTAGACATTGCTTTAATTAAAGAGTGAACTGTTCTTCCATACTTTAAATCTCCACAAATTCCAATTGTATGACCTCTAAGGCCACTTTTCATGCACTCTATTGTTAATAGATCTGCTAAAGTTTGAGTTGGATGTTGATGTCCTCCATCTCCTGCATTAATTACTGGAACACTTGAATAAAGGCTTGCTACCTTTGCTGATCCCTCTTTTGGATGTCTCATAGCAATAATATCTGTATATATAGATACCATTTTTATTGTATCTGCTAATGACTCTCCTTTTGAGGCTGAACTTGAATTTGGTTCTGAAAAACCTAAGATCTTGCCACCTAGTCTCATCATTGCTGCTTCAAAACTGAATCTTGTTCTTGTACTAGGTTCATAGAAAAGAGTACCTAAAATTTTCCCATCACATATCTTTGAAAACTTTTTAGGATTTGCTATTATTTGATGTGCCAATTCAAAAATTTGGTCTAACTCTTCAACGGAAAAATCCATCGGGTCAATTAAATGTTTATTTTTCACTTACTATCACTCCTTCTTAACTTCTCTGAGCTAAACTTAAAGGTAATTATATTTAATATTTTTGTATTAAAAAAGCGCCTTTCCTAAAGGAAGACGCAATAATCCTAGTTTGCTGATATTTACTAACTTCCTTATTGATTTCTCTGAATCAAATTAAAGGTTTTTTTCTTTTGTTAAGAATACCACCTTAAAGTGTTATTGTCAACTAATTTATATAACCACCATTTTTGCTGCTACTAATCATCTTTAATGTATTATTTATTGCTTCTATCACATCTCTATAACTTTGATATATTTTCATTGTAATGTGATTATTATCTAAATTATATTCTTCTAATTTACCATATAAATATTTATGCCCTAAAAGTAAATTATTTAATATTAAATTATTTTCTCTAGAAATATATCCCAAAACATATCCTTTTTCACCAGCTACCTTTATAGCTCTATCATCATAAGGATTATCTTCTTCTCTCTGAAGATAAAAAATATTACTATCCTCTATTTCCGCATCTAAATACTCTTTTTGCCTAAATTGTACGCCAGATATAGCAGTAGTTATTAAATAAACATCTTCAATATGTTCTTCAATTTTTAAATTACTTACATCTATAAATTCTATTTTTCCTTTATCTTCTTCATATAAAAGTTTTTCATAACTTAATTTTAGCTTTTTATTCACTTCTTTTTTATATGCTTCTTCTATTAAATTAATTTCACTTTCTGTTAATTTGCTTTTATACCTTCTTAACGTTCTTATAGATTCATTTCTTATTTCATTCATATTGCCAAATATACCTTTTAAAGCTATATTTTTTCCTTCTGGATAAAAGTGCCTGCAAGAACTAATTATTATAGAAAATAATATATAATCTGCATTTTCTTCAATAAAATCGATTGTTTCTATATCATGTATATTATTAGTCAAACTATCTATATCAAAATTATTATTAAAAAATTTTAATACTTTTAATTTATCCTCTTCTTCCCCTTCTTGTAATAAATATGTTAGGACATTAATATCCTTATAATCTCTTTCTAAATAAGGTTTAAGATTTTTAAAATTTAATTTAATATTATAGTAATCTGCTATATCTACAATAGCATAACTCTCTTCTTCTCCATTAATCACAGCATTTTCATATATATTAGCCCATGTCTCTTTTAATAAAATATTATCAACTTCCTTTTGAAGTTTTGTTTTTTCTTTTATATTACTATCTAATAAAGCTTCTTTTATAAGAATAACAGAGTATAAACATTTTATACTTTTACCTCTATTATTAACCAGCTTAATATATTTTTTAATAAAATTATAATTATCATCAGTTAAATTATTCTCTTCTAGGTATCTATACACTAAAGCAGCTAAATCATCTAAATCATTTTTATTTATATAATGATCTAAATAACCTTCTAAATCCATATTATTCATAATATATTTAATTAAAATATCGCCACATTTATCGTCATTATATCCTTCTTTAACCATATACCTAATCATTTCTAAATCCATAAATTCTATATTACTAAAAGCAAATAACTTTATGTTTCCATCAGCTTTTTTTCCAAGTTCAAATAAACAACTATTACATTCTTCTAACCTTCTATAAATATTTCTTAGATAAAAAATATATTCTGAAGTTTTTGAATATATATTAATTATTTCACACAACTTCTCATCTGATAAATATCTTCCCCCTAATATCAAACCAAGCTTTACACATAAAGGATTATTACTTTTATATAATAATTCTTCTGTATATCTTTTTATCCATATCTCATCTATTTCTTTTTCCTTTACCAACAATTTAATTTTATTAATTAAAGGTTCCATATAATAAATCAAAGCTATATTCTTTAATTTTATATCCTCTATAATATTTTTTTTACTCATATTTATTAATTGCTCAATAACTTTATCACACAAAGCTATTTGCTCTTTTATAGATAACTCCTCGTGTAAATATAGACATCTTATTTCTTCGTCTCCAGAACTATAATCGTAATATTCCATTTTTTTAATCTGTTCAAAAATACTGCCCATATTCTCCTCCTCATTATGTATTTAAAAACCATATATTCCTATTATAACCTTTATTATATTTTAGGAAAAGAGTATAGGGTTTTACATTATACAAAACCTATACTTTCTTATACCTAAAATATATATTACTTATATATCTTTTTTCTTTTCTCCATCATTCTCTACGTCAAAAGAAGATATATCCTTTGAATTCAATAATATATCACTTTTTTCTGTGCCCTCATTTCCTAATTCTATTAATTTAGGTTCAATTTCAAATTCCATATTTCTAACCTCCTAAAAAATATTTAGAATACTTATTGCAAAGAAAATATAAACTTCCCATAATTCCACTAAAAATTTCTTTACATTTATATTCTTATATCTATTCATTTTCATTTACATATATTCTCTTTTGAAGTATAAAAGACTAAAAATAGTAGCAAAAAAGGGAGTGTCGCATTAGCAATTTAAAAAATTGCTAATGGCACTTCCTTTTTTTGATGAATATATCTATTTTAGGTTACTAAAAAACTTTAATCTAAAATTTGACGCACTTTAATAAAGGTTCGTAAAAATATA
>SVCL01000142.1 GCA_015058405.1 Clostridium sp. | reverse complement strand
TTAGTGCAACTAATTAGTTTATGTATATACTATTAGTTTTATCCAAAGAGGCAAAAATGATACTGAAAAATTTGAGTGATATAAAAAATCTTGGTCTTAGAGACCTTGATATATAAGGGTTAAGAAATATGATTAACCCTAAAAATAAACTTTATAAGAGGTGATAATATATGAATTTATTTTATAAAACCTACGGATTTGATGTGTTTTCATTATTTTTATTATTTTTAAGTATAATTTTAAATTTTAATCAACACACTAGAAGAGTATCGTTTTTAATCATAATAATAACAATTTTCAGGGCTTTTTCCAAAAATATAAATAAACGCTCGGCTGAAAATGCCAAATTCATTTCGCTAGCAAATAAAATTCTATTTAGATTTAATAAAAAAATCCCATATAATATACCAAGAGTTAGCCTAGAAATAATTCCAATTTTATTCTCACAAATTAAATATGCCCTTCACAATTTTATAAACTATAAAATTATAAAATGTCCAAACTGCGGTCAAAAGTTAAGACTACCAAGAAGACAGCATAAAATCATTGTCACATGTAAAAGATGTAAGTTTGAATTTAAAGCCAGAACATAAAAAAACTTGCCGTATGACGATGTAATATCGAAATACGGCAAGTTTTTTATATGCAATTATCTACCACAACATTTCTTGTACTTTTTACCACTTCCACATGGACATGGATCATTTCTTCCTGGTTGCTTTTCTTTCACGATAGTTGTAGATCTTCTATTTTCTAACTCAATAGCAGTTAATCCTTTTAAAGTCCAAATTGGTGTATTATTATAAACTTCAGCTACAGCAGTAATAAGTTTTGATGATAACTCATTATTTTCTTTAAATACAATTCCTCTAGTTTCTAAAAGGTTAACTATTGACATAGTACCTATTTCATTTTTGATATAATAAACAAGTTCAGTTACTAAGGAATCTAATTTTTCTTCTTCTATACCATTTGCAGCTAAAACTTCTCTAAGATTTAATATTTCCTTAGTCCAGCTACCTTTAAAATCTTCGCCTAAAGAAATAAAATAGTCTGCTCTATCATATTGATAAGGAATAGTTTGTCTTACTTTAACTTCCGCAAATATATCTTCTGGAGCTAAAACAAATGGATGTATTAATGCATTCGCATCAGTAAATGCTTCATAACTTCTAAATATATAGTTTAAATAGAAATCTAAATCTTCTTTATTTATAAATTCATTATCAGCTTCAGATATTAATTTATAAAGTTCTGAACCATCTATAAGTCCATAATGAATAAGAAGACCGTCAATATAAGCTATACCCTTAGAACGCTCTTTTAAACTTTCCATATACTCAGTATTAGTATATAACTCTTTTATTTGTGCTTTTGCTTCATCAGCTACAGCTAAAAATAATTCTTTGTCTATATTTAATTTAGCTAAAATTCCCAAAGAAGCTAAACCACCAACAAAGCTTAATTCTTGAATATCAAAAACATATTCATTTAAATCTTTATCACATAACTTTTCTAAAAACTTAACTTCTTTATATGTTAATTGACTTAATAAAGATGGAATCTCATTTTCTATATTGCTTGCAATTGTATTTACTAAAGCATCTTTACTAAGTTTAGAATAACCTTTTAATTCAATTCTTTTAGCTATATCAACTAAAACTTGCTTAGTTTCATTGCCTAATAAAGTAGTAAGTTTTGTATCTTTTAATGAACCTTTAACTTTTGAAAAACTATTTACATGTTCTTCGTAAAAATAATTTTTTATTTGTTCATCATAATAATATTTTTTATTTTGCATTAATATTCTCCTTTGTTCGTATTTTTTAAAATTTTTATCTAAAAATTCACATATATAAAGGTGCTACTATCATAGCACCTAAATTTTTTTGCATATAAACATATAAATATATTTTATACACTTGTTTGCACAAATGTCAATAAAACTTATCCCAATATATCATATATTTCTCTTAATTTATTATATAGTATATATAAAAAAATATAAAGTGAAAAATATACTTTATTCAATTTTTACATTCTTAAGCAACAAATATTTTAAAACCACATTTACTTAAATATCAAAATCAATAATAGTATTTTTAATGCACGCAACACATTTTCCTATATTATAACATAAATTAATTTTCTTGCATAATTTCAAGTCAAATTATAGTGTTTTTAAAAATAAAAGATAATTTCTATGCAATCTAGAAATTATCTTTTATTTAATAACATATTTATAAACTAATACATTTAAACAGCTTGCTCTACCTTAACTCCAGTTACTTCTTCGCCATTATCAAAATCTATTTCTGTCTCTTCATCTTCTTGTACTTGTATATCTGAATTAAGATTACCTTCCTCTATTGATTCATCACTTTCTTCTAATATACCATCTAACTCTTCATTTATTAAATCTATTTCACATGACTCTTCAGAATTCTTACTTCTTAACTCTAATTCTTCTTGAACTATTTCTCTATTTAAAGCTACTAAGCAATCTCCTTCAAGTTTATCTTGTATTTCATCTAATACATCAAGACACAGCCTATATTTGGATACTTTTTCTCTACACTCAGCAACCATAGATAGAAAAACAGAAATTAAAATCATAGTGACAAGTATAGGAAGTAATAACTTAATAATTATATTCATTTTTTTAAAACTATCTAAAAATCTAAATATTATTACTCCACATAATGCTGAAGCATTTAATCCGCTTATTACATCAAATGTATTACAAGTATTATCTGACAATTTACCGTTTAAATATCTTTTTTCTTTTTTTATACCAATTAATGTGAAACCGCGCAGCCTATATTTTTCTCTAATAAGTTTTATACTATCCGAGTAATTATAATCTTTTTTAATAAGCTCGCATATAACTTTTTCGGTATAATTTTCTTCTTCTCTCATAACTTTCTCCTTGGTTTGCTTAATCAAATATAATTTTAAAACAAAGAAATGAATTTAACAAGTTTTTCTTTTATTTTTCTAAAAGTTTTATTAAAATAATTCTATTTGTTAAAATTTCGAACAATTCATTGCTATTTAATATAACGCGAGGTATCTTTATTTGATTTTTTGATACTCCCTTTTTTAATAGATGCTCTTTTATATTATTAAATGTATCCTTACTTACCACATTTAATTTGACCATATCTAATTTCTTATTTTTTCTAGCTCTATCATAAGCTAAGTTCACACTCTTTAACCTTCCATCTAAATATATCTCTAAATTTTTCTTTGTTAAAGGGTTAATTTCTTCTTTGAATTCACAGAAAAACACATACTTTCCAAGAGTCATATTATTATCAGGATAGGTTGTATAATAAAATAAACTCAAATATTAAATAAGTTGGAGGAGTTTTCTCATTAGAATTCGCTATTGGAATAAATTCATAAAAATTCGTATCTGGTATAACTACGTATCTTATTTTCCCCACATATGGATTTACAGCAATAGTAGCTTCTGTGGCAGCATACATAGGAGAATAGATTGGTAAGTTATCTGTATAATAGTTTACTTTGTCATCATATATAGTAAAATTTGCGCCTGTCACAGCAGCTATATACATTAAGCTTGGCCAAATCCTTCTCACTAAACCTTTAGTTCCTTTCTTATATTCCTTCTCCAAAAATCCGCTCTTGATGCATCTGGAGATAAATATTTATTTAATCGTTTTCTCATATCTTCATCAATGCATATATAATTCCTTTATTAAGAAACATACCTATTATGTTCGTAAAACCCCCTCCCAATACTGACTTCTTTAACAATCTATGATTATATATATTATTTAGTGAAATATAAGCAACAACATTGCTATAATATACTAGTAATGCTATAATTATTTTTTATTTACTAATTAATAATCACATAACATTATTTAACAACAATTTATATAAATGAGGTCAAATTATGATAAAAAAATTATCAACTATATTTATAAACTACATCTGTGAAAATAACTATTCTAATACAGAAAAAGAAGAAATGAATTATATTTTAATAACATTTATATTTGAATTCTTAAAAGCTATTACTTTATTATTACTCTTTAGCTATTTTGGTTATTTAAAAGAAACACTTTTGATTATTTTTATGTTTTTCTCAATAAAACCATTTATAGGTGGATATCATGAAGATACTCAGGTTGCTTGCTTTTTTATAAGCTCACTAGAGATTTCTATTATACTTTTCTTAAGTTTTAATAATATTATTAATTTCTATAGTAACATAATTTTATTATTAATTTCTTTGTTTAGCATTTATCATCAAGCACCTATTATTAATCCTAGAATGCCCATTGTAAAAGAAAAAATAATCAAAAAAAATAGAATAATAGGCTTGTCATCAAGCACATTATTTTCTATTATTTCTATACTTATATATAATATAGATAATAATTATTCTAAAATAATTACTTGGACACTTATTTTAATGTCTCAATTAATGTTTAATAAAAGAAATCCAAATAAAAAAACAAGGCAATAAATACCTTGTTTTTTGTTTACTTATAATTATCCTTTAATAAAATCATCTATATCTTTTCTAACTAAAGCTTTTATCATTTCTTCTAACTTTAAGCCTCTTATTTTCGCGTACTTTTCAAATAAAACTTTTTCTTTAGAATTTATTCTTATTTTTATATTTTCATCTAATAGTTCTTCTTTTCTTACTTTCTTTAGTATGCCTGATATAGAACATGCTAACATACTTTACCTTCCTATTAAATAAATTCAAAAAAATAAAATCAATAATAACATAATATATTATATGTCTTTTATGTATTATATACTACTCATTTAAAAGTTTTTTTACAAACTTAAATAATGAATCATTATCATCTTTAGAAAAACCATTTGTTTTCTCCTTATATTTTAAATTCATTAATTTAAAATTATATATATATTCTTCTGTTCTTCGTATATTATTAAACTCTGACGTAAAACTAGCACTATTTGTGTCTATAATCTTATTGTCCTTTCTTCTAACACTGCATTTATTAGTATCATAATTAAAAGTTACAATATATTTATCAAACTCAACTTCTTTACCTCTAAAAACCTTTTCTTTTTTCTTCATATAATCCTCCAACCCACTATTTATTATGTCAATAAAAAAATTATATCATAACTTTTAAATAATTATGTTCAAAAAATAAAAAAAGAGGTAATAAAAAATTGGCATAGTGCACTAAGACTTGCCAATTTTTTATGATCTCTTTTTTATAAACTTTCTATCCAGTTTTTAATCTTTTCATTTTCAGTTGTCTTTAATAAGTCTTCTTTAACATTTACATATTCATCTTCCATATCATATAACTTGTATATAAACGCCATTAAAGCTTTTACAGTAACATTATCTGTTCTACTCTTAAACAAGCCTACAGCTTGTTTTTTCACAGTTTTATACATATTAGAACCATAATCTTTACTTTTTGCTATTGCAGATGCTAACATAATCATTGGAATTTCATTATCTGGATTTGATAATGCCATATTAAAGTACCAATTAAACATATCATTTTCTGCCCATAATACATTTCTATCTAAATGCTTAGTATATACAAAAGTTTGTGTTAAATGTTGTCCTAAAGAACTTAAGTATACAAGCACATCATCATTTGAAGGCAAATCGTAATAACATTCATCATTAATTACTTTTCCAAGCTGACTATTTATATCGTTAACCATATCATTAAAGTCTTCTCCAAAACATTCTTCATCACAATCATAAATAATCTTTTTTATATCATCTTTTTCTGAATCATATACATATGTTGTAATTATCATAGTTGTATCTTTAACTCTTATGTTTCCAGTTATCAGCTTATCCGCTTTTACTTGTCCACAAATTTCTTTTAAAGCATCTTTTGTATAATCTTCAGTTGTTACCACAGGTCCAAAACCTTCAGCATAAGGAATTTCAACCTTGCAAGCAAACTCTGATTTAAAATTAATTAATTCAGATAAATATAAAGGTAAAGTTCTTGTTAATGTTCCTACACCATCTTCATTCTTAACTTCTCCCTCAATTGGAACATCCTTTGTTAAATCAACGTAAGGAATTATTGCAATATTCTTTGCATTTTCCTTCTCTTTAATTAACCACTTAGGTTCTTTTAAAGCATAATACCAAACTGGCTCCTTTAATGTAACTAAATTAATTTTTACATCTTCGCCTTTCCCTTCAACTTCTGGTATTCTTCTAATCTTTTCAAATTCATTCATCATATGAACTAAATAATCACGAAGTCTTGGATCAGGTACCACCATAAGATTTCTTATTAATTCTTCTCCTTCTTTCCACTTTTTGTTAATGTAGTAACCATTTAATAAATTCAACCCTACTTGTGGTAAATGTACATTTATATTAAATAGTGGCTCTATTAAACTTATCATCTCATCAATATATCCAGCTTGTCCCAAATCAGAAGATATAGTTATAAGTACATTACTATTAGTACTATGCTTTTCCAAAACTTTTGTGTATATCTTTTTTGCTTCTTCAATTTCTTTTTTAATTATGAATTCTCTTGCTATTAAAAGGTTTGCATACCAACTTCCATCAATTGCTGCTATCTTATTTAACGCACTAATATAGCCTTCTTGTCCTTCACTTTCTTTATGTATAGCTAAATACCATGCTACTCCATTATCTTGGTTAGGTTCAAGATTTAAACCTTCCCATAAAGTATCTAATACCTTGTCCTTTTCACCCTTACTATCATAAACCTTAGCTAAATTAGTAAGTATTATACCGGTCTTACCAAACTCCTCAATATATCTCATTAAAACCTTTTCTGCATTAGCAAAATCAGAAATACTCATATATGCAATTGCACAAATAGTTGCACCACGTTCTTTTATATCATCAATTTCTCTTAAATGTTCTGCCGCTTCTACTACATCTTCAGCAAAACCACCTTCTATAGATTCAAGTATTTCATCATATAATTCTGCTGGCTTATCCCAAGCATTCTTTAATTTACTTGGTATAACTTCCTCTCTCCATTTACTAACTGGCATTTTATCTCTTTTACCATTTGAATCAATAAATTCAATCATCTTTTCTTCTTTATTATTATTTTCTTCTTGTTTTTTTTCTCTTTTCCCAAATAAGCTTGTTATTTTCCCCATAGCTATCCCTCTTTCCATTAATATTACGTCATAATTATACCATTACTTACAATAAAATACTATGAATTTCACAAGGAAATATTCATTTGTTAATTTATATACTTTTATTAACACAAATTATAAAATTTCAAACATAAAATTTTACAACAATCACATACTATTACTATGATTATAATTTGGAGGATTATTTATGAACAATAAATATTTGGATTTATTCGATATATTAGTAAAATCATACTATGATAATACTTTTGAAGAAACTTTAAACAGAATAATGGTATGCCACGAAGTTTCACCACAAGAAACATTTAAAATTATTACATCCCTTTGTGGTACAGATATAGAATTTGATAATAATTATGTGTATAATATCAAAAAATCTATAACTCACTATACAGTCAATAAACAAATAGTAAATAAACTTAATTGTTGTAATTCTGAATGTACTGCTAAAAATAACAAAAAGTTTAATTGTCAATTAGCCTGCCCTTTTAATGCTATATATTATAATGATGATGAAAAAACTACAATGATTAATAGAGATTTATGTATTAACTGTGGATTATGTATTGCTGCCTGTAAACATGGAAGAATACTAGATAAAGTTGAATTTATACCCATTCTAGATTTAATAAAAAATAATAAAACAGTAATTGCAATAGTAGCTCCAGCAATTATAGGTCAGTTTGGCGAAAACGTAACTATGGAAATGATTCGTACATCATTAATATCTATAGGTTTTAGCGATATGATTGAAGTTGCCTTTGCAGCTGATGTTTTATCTATAAAAGAAGCAGTAGAATTTAACAAACATGTAAATTCTACTGAAGATTTAATGATTACTTCTTGTTGCTGCCCTATGTGGGTAGGTATGCTAAGAAAAGTTTATAAAGATTTAGTTAAAGATTTATCTCCTTCTGTATCACCTATGATAGCTGCAGGCAAAATTATAAAAGCTTTAGATAAAGATGCTAAAGTAGTCTTTATAGGACCATGTATTACTAAAAAAGCAGAAGCTAAAGAAAAGGACTTAGAAGGAATAATTGATTTTGTTCTTACATTCCAAGAACTTAAAGAGATATTTAAAGCATTAGAAATAGATCCAAGTTCGCTAAAGGGAATACCTACAAAAGAATATGCCTCTTTAGGGGGACGTTCTTATGCTAGAACCGGTGGAGTTTCGTTAGCTGTATCTGATTGTATAAAAGAATTATACCCTGAAAAATTCAAATACTTTAAGGCAATTCAAGCAGATGGTATAAAAGATTGTAAAGAACTCTTAAATAAAGCTTTAAAGAAAGAAATAGATGCAACCTTTATTGAAGGTATGGGATGTAAGGGTGGCTGCGTTGGAGGACCCAAAAAAATTATTTCTCCTGAAGAAGGAAAAAAAGCTGTAGATGAATTTGCCCAAAACTCAGTTATTAAAGTACCTGTTCATAGTAACACTATGGATGAAGTATTAAAAAGACTAAAAATAAATTCTTTAAAAGATTTTGAAGATAAAAAGAAAATAGAAATGTTTGAAAGAGAGTTTTAAAAAATTAAGGATGCACTAAGATACCTTACTTTGTAAAATCTTAACGCATCCTTATCTAAGTTTAAAGATTAGTACCTTTAGTTTTCAAAAGAATATTCCTTTCTTAATCCTCGTACATCACCTACGAATCCATTTTCCTCATATAACTTGCATGCATCTTTTGTTAAATCATAAGATACAACAATACCATAAGAACAATTCTTTTTCCTAGCGAATTCATCTGATGCCTTTATTAAATTCACTCCAACATCATCTTTACTTTTTCCCTTCCTTATAATAGGAGATTCTATAACTAAAAATGAATCTGCATCTTCATCTAAAGATTTGCAACACACACATAAAACAGATCCAATAATTTTATTATCTTCTTTAGCAACTAAAATAGCACATTTTTCATCACTTATCATATCTTTATACATATCTTGTGGTATTTCTTCATCATTATCCCATCTAATATTTTCTCTATATAACTCTAATAAATTAGGTATTTCTTCTACCATTAACTTTTCAACTTTCATTAATTATTACCTCTTTAACTTAATAGGCTAACCCTATACTTTTCTTATGATTTTATTATATATATACTCTCTAATTTAAGATATGTAATTTGTGTTATAAATGTTGCAAATAATGCTATATTTTTAAACCTAAGATACATTCATAAATATATTTCTAAGTATATGTTTAAGTATTTTTTTACCTAAAAAACTGCTAAGAACATAATATTCTTAACAGTTTTTTATTAACATATATAATTGTAAAAGCGATCTATTTTAAACCATTGTTCTAAGTGCCATTAAATCTTTTACATTAATAGTTCCATTACCATCAACATCAGCGTTTTTCTTGTTTATATCTTTTACCTTATGTGCCAAATATAACTTTAATTGAATAAAGTCTAACATATTTACTGTACCATTACCATCAACATCTCCAATTAATACTTCTAAATCATCTTTTGTATTAACTGCTTTAATATTGTCAAAATACATAGTAGAATCTACAGTAAAATCACCTTCATGATCTTCTGGAACTATAGTATTACACCAAATTCCTATTCTTTCAATATGCGCTGGATCAAACTTTCCACCATTTTTTCCTTTGAATTGACTAAATGGTAATGTTATTAGTTTAGGTTCTGTAGTTCCTGCAAATTCTGGCATATGAACTTCAAAATCTTCTCCGTTACAAGTTATTTGAATTACTAACTTTTGACCTTTACCATCAGGTGTGCACCAGAATTGTAGCGCATCATACTTAGACCAATCTACAGGTTTAAGCTTCATAACACCAGCATAACCTTCTTTAATTCTTGCAGTAGATATCTTGTAATTAAATGCTAAATCATGATTTCCTTTAGCATCCTTAAATAATTTTGGCTCAACTGAACATCCATCACCTGCTAAAGTACTCCATCCTTGATTTAATAAAGTATCTTCATCGCCATAATCTTCGAATTCATCAACTACTTGAGGATCATCCTTTGGCTTAGGCATATTAAATAGAATATTTGCATTTGCAGCAAATTTATCACCAATATATAATTCTATTTTTCCAAGTCTCTTACCTACTAAATCTAAAATTTCTTGAGTAAGTTCTGCTTCATAACCGTCTTTAGTTTTTACTCCGTCTAAAGTAGCTACTACTTCATCACCAACTTTAACTTTAAATGTAACAGCTTTATCTCCTTCTCCAGTAACCTTTGCTTTTATAGTTGCTGGTTCACATACTCTGCTACCTGAAGCAGGGCTAGTTATATATCCATAAGTATACGCATCATCCATTTTAGTTTCTAAAGATCTGTAATCACCAGTACCATTTGCAAATACAGTATTATCTTGATTATAGAAATCTATAAAGTTATTAATCATTTCATGACCACGAGTTTCACTTACCATATATGGACTAAAGAAATTAGTTTTTCCATCAAAGTTTGCCCAGACTAAGAAATAAGGTAATTTAGCTTCACTTACTATATCTCCTACCTTGCTGAACCAATCCTTACATTTATTTCCTGATGGTGCCATAGCTCCTGTCTTAGCTGAAGCCATACCTGTTTCAGCCACTGCTGCAACCTTTCCACGCTTTTCAGCTAATCCATGAATTACGTTACATGTTTTTTTAAAATCATCAAACCATGGATCTTCTTCCTTTGGAGAATTGTGATACATATCAAATGCCATTACATCAACAAATTCATCTCCTGGATAACGTGATAAATAATCTGCTTCATCTTTAATAGGTCCATTTGGAGAATATACATATAAGAAGTTATGAATTCCCTTTTTATCTCTTAAATATTCAACAGTATATCCATATAATTGTTTATATGTTTCTTCATCACAGTATGCTTTACCCCACCAGAACCAACTACCAGTGTTTTCATGGAATGGTCTAAATAAAACTGGAATATTTGCATCTTGTAGCTTTAATCCATATTCTGCTATCATATCAAGATAACCTGTAAATACTTCGTTTAAATCTCCACCAGGTAATATTCTATTAACTACATCTCCAGTACAATCATTTACTGTATATCCACTGTAATCATATTTACCATTCTTTAGACCTTTTTCTGCAACTCTTGCAAAGTTTGGCATATGAGCTGAAAGTGTTAATATACCTCCATCTTTAACAATATCTTTACTTAAGTCTGCAACAGCAGTGATTTGATCTCTTGTATCTCCACTAGGTAAATAATACTCTGCTCCTAGTAATGATAATGTATCAATACCAACTAATCCTGACATAGAACCAGTTACATCTTTTGTATCAGAATTAGATCCTGAAGTTTTTAATACTGCTTTAGTATGTGCATCATTTTGATGTCCATAAATTACCTTACCTGCATCTCCAACACCATTTAAGTAAGCAAATAAACTTGCTGTCTCTTTACTAGCCTTTGAATCCACTAATTTAACAGTTTCTGGTGTCTTTAAGTCAGAAACATCTATTTGAGTTGGATTTTTAGTAGGTATTGCTGTTTTATCTACATATATATCCTCAGCATCTTCTTTATATAAAGTAATATTATCAAAATATACAGCTCCCTTATAATCAGTACCACATCCAACTACTGATAATGCAATTAGATTACTTTGTATATCTTTCGAATCAAAGTTTACTGTTACCTTAACCTTCTTTAATCCATTTCCCGCATAAACAGCTTTACCAAAATCTATATCTGCATTTTCACTAAATGAATTATTTTGTTTATCATTTACAAACAATTTAGTTTTAAATGAACCTTGAGTCATATTAGCTGGGTTATAATAGAAATCAAAACTACATCTATTGTACTTACTCATATCTATAGTTTTATTGCTCATATAGTTATCTATCTTAAGCTCTGACCAATTATCACCTGAATTTTTAGTATAATCTACATCAATTTTTAATGCTCCGCTTCCTACTGTGTCTTTATCATAAGATACATCATGAGTACCTTTGTATGCCCAGTTACCTTCATACTTCCATCCATCAAGTCCTTTAGCTGAATCATCAAAATTCCATACATAAGCTCCTTCTGGAGTTTTATCTGGTTTCTTTGCACCTTCTTCATGTAACTTAATATTATCTATATAAATATTTCCCTTATACTCACAATTATAAGCATCAAGCTGAATATCAAGTTTCATTAATCCTTTAATATCTGTTTCAGGATTTGCAACAATATGTTTTACTGAATATCCATTTCCTAAATCAGTAAAGTCATCACTACTTATATCATCTATAGATAGACTTACCCATCCCCATTCACCATCATCATCAACAGTACTAAATCCACCTGCTGACTTAATTAAACCAGAAAATCCTTTATTTTCAGTTGGGATTATAATATCGTATTCTAATTTTGCTTTCTTCGATATAGTTTCATCTGACTTAACATCATACATTATCTCATGTTTATTATTATCCCAATCATCAGTTCCATCAAATTTAGAATTAATCTTTAATACATTACCATAAGTGTCTATCTTATCTATAGAAACATCTTTTGATTTTAAAACTCCACCAAGAGAATTAGGTAATTCCTTTGATTCATAATCATTAGCATAATATAATTTATCATTATCTTCATCAGCTTGTGGTATTACATCCTTAAAGCTTACATTATCTATGTAATAATCACCTGCATAAGTACACATATATCCAGCAATTTGAAGTGTAATATTACATAAGTTAGTTACATCATTAGGTAAAGTTTGTTTTACATGTTTAACTAAATAACCATTACCTGCATCTTCAAAAGTTGAAGCACCTGCATCCTCTATACTTAAACTTGTCCAATCCCAAGTACCTTCTTCTTCATTATAAGTAGTAACTCCACCAGCACATTTCATTAATCCATCAAAATTTCCATTTGCTTTAGGAATCATTAAATCATATTCAACAACAGCATTCTTTGAAACAGTTCCTGAATACTTAAAATTATAAGTAAATTGATGTTTATTGCTATCCCAATCATCAGTTCCATCGAACTTAGACTTAACTTTCATCGCTTTACTACCGTCTACTGTAGCTAATGATATGTCTTTTTTAGTTAAAACACCAGCAGCATCTGGTAACTTTCCGCTTTCATAATCATTTTGATAAATAACGTTATAATTTGATTTATCAGATGAAGATTTCTCAGCTTCTGTTACCTTAACATTATCTAAATAAACATAACCTGAATATTCACAGTTATATGCATCTATTTGAATATCTAATTTAAAGATACCTTTTACATCTTCATTTATAGTAGTAGAGATATGTTTTTTAGAATAACCATTTCCTAAATCTTCAAAATCAGAACTTGCTATATCTTCAACATCTAGATTAGACCAACCCCATTCATCTTCTACTGTATCATGAGTAGTAAAACCACCAGCTGATTTCATAAGCCCTGAAAAATTCTTATTTTTAGTTGGAATAAGAATATCATATTCTACTTTTGCTCCCTTTGATAAATCCTTTAAAGATGGATAATTAAACTCTAATTCATGTTTATTATTATCCCAATCATCAGTTCCATCGAACTTTGATTTAAACCTTAAAGCTTTATTATTACTACCTAATGAAACTATTGATACATCCTTAGATGTAAGTACCCCACTTATTTCATCTGGTAATACTGACTTTTCAAAGTCATTAGAATAACTTATCTTATTTTCAGCCGCTACTGCTTTAATTTGCAAATTAGGCGCTAAACTAAGAAGCATTGAACTTGCCATAATTAAAGATATTCTATTCATATGTTTATTTTTCATAAAAACCCCTCCCAAATCTTAACTACATACAATATTTTATTGTTTGCTACAATTACTTACAATTAACAAGTCGTGAAATAGCATATTTTGCTCTTAACAATAAGTGCTTTTAGCTTTTTATATTTAAAGCCAGATTTTGAAGGGTTTCATACAATAAAAATCAAAATAATTTTAAAATTTATAAAATAACGTTATCAATTTCTTCCAACAACTTGCTATAATTCCATTTTATTATTTCAATATTCTTGCTAGTAGTACAAGCTGATAACTCATAATTATCTAAAGAACGATTAAAAAACCTGATCCTTTCATTTAAATCCTTTATGTAAAATTCATCTTTCTCTTTATCATATTCAAAAGCAAATGAATCAAAAGGGATATTCAAACCTTTACCCAAGAATTTTACATAACTTTCTTTAAGGGTCCAAAGCTTATAAAAAGCTCTATTCTTACTTTCTGCATTTTGCTTTTTTATCCACATATACTCACTGTCTGCAAAAAAACTTTTTGCAATATCTTCATGTTCCTTTACAGCGCTAAGCTCTTCTACATCTACACCTAGACATTCTTTATCGAAAGCAGAAATAACATAATCCCCGGAATGAGAAATATTAAATTCTAATTCTTCAATATTTTTAAATTTAGGCTTTCTATATTGGTTATATTCATACCCTATTTTCATCATATTAATCCCAGTTTTTTTAGAAGCAATAACATTAGTTAATACCCCTCCTATAATTCCTCTTATTTTATCTTCCTCACGTCTAAATTTAGATACTCTTTCTTGTTTTTCTGCATCTAAGTATCTTGATAGATCCATTAGCGATTTATAATCAGTAATTTCCTTTATATTTAATATATTAATCTCCACCCTATATCTCCTTACAGTTATGGCTTGTACAACCAAGTATATTACAAATATACAACTAAAAGATAACATATACTTTTAATTATTGTTTTTTTATATTTTACCATTTTATAATAATTTTATAAACTAGTTTTCTTATATTTTTACCTTTATTCGCTGTTTTTTGGCTCTTTATCTGTTCAATGCATGTCTAATTAATTCTAATGGACTATATATTATAAGCCTTGGTCCAGAAAATCTCATAACCTCTTTAATCTTAACTTTCATATCTTTTTTATAACAATGAATTGGACAGCTTACACAACTCTTCTTATTTTCACCAAACTTACATAAGCTAAGTCTCTTATGTGCATACTCTAATAACTCAGTACATTCTTCACATAAACCATCTTTGTGTTTATGCTTATTTCTACAATATATCTCAATCATTATCCTAACAGTTCTTTTTTCTCTTTCTATTCTAGTCATAGTCTCCCCTTATTTAACATAATTAAATTTCCAATCAATAACTTAATATCATTTTCAACATTTTAACGTGAGTATATCAAAGGTCTTAATTGTATCCATTGTTAAATATCCTTGTAAAAATCCTTCAACAAATGGCGAAAATAAATAATTTCCAGTTGCTTCACCATATGATCCTTTCTAGATAAATTTTTTAATCCACCTGATTTTGAAACTGCTACAACTCCTAGTATTGGAAATCCAACTGCTGTTATAAAAAATCCAACTAAAGCTGTCCATGAATTTTCTCCTGCTGATTGTCCTAAAAATGGTGGAAATATTAAATTTGTTTTTATATTCATATTAGCAAAAAAAAAAAAATAGCATCTACTCTAGATATACTCTAGCGTAGACACTATTTAAAATTATATTTTAATTAAATGCTTCGTTTAACTTTTCAGTTCCTTTTAATACAAATCTACCATCTTTTATTATAACTGTTTTTTCTCCATTCTTTGTATAAACAGCTATTTCTCCAAGTTCATCATATGGTATTGTAATATCTGTATGACATCCAAAATAAGCCTTAGACATATCAGTCTTTCTTAATATAGAACGTTCATTATCTTTAGCTACTATTTCCTTACCATCTGGATTATAAACTTTATTTTCCTCACTCATAGAATAGCAAGTATCACCCATAGCAAAGTGAGGTCCTGTTTTTTCTGCTATTAATATAGGCAATTTATCTTGAATATTATACTTTTGTCCCATTACATATGCTGTTGTATTAGTACCTATAGCAAATTCTCCTATTGGAATAGATTCGTGATTATTTAAGATATTTTCTTTTATAAATTTCTTATTATCCTCTTCTTTTTCGAAGTTATCACATGTATAATCTTTTATCATACCATCTTTTAAATCTATCTCTAGGTTTTTATACTTAAGACCATTTAAGAATACTTCTGTAACATGTAATTTTCCATTAGTACCAGTAAGTACAGGCGATGTAAATACTTCACCTACTGGAATATTAACGTCAGCAGTACAATTTTCAAATATTGTTTCCTTAGATGGGTCATTTAACTTATATAAATTTACTTTAATATCAGTTTTGTTCTTACCCATACCTAAAACATGTACATAATCTCCTTGATCTAAAACATCTATAATGCTTTGTTGAATCTTAACATATAATTCATTATCAAGATTATTAACTTTTACTGTTTCATTAAATATTTCTTCAAAATTGTCTCCAATGTCTGGTGTTGGATAAGCTATTATAGTAAAGCTTGACTCATTCCTCTTTAAATATTTTGAGAACTGAATAGTTAATTCTCTATTAAAGTTAGAGAATAGCGCTTGTTGTTCTTTATTAAAAGATATAGCCTCTTCTTTATTAATAGGTTGGAAATTCTTTTCTCCAAATGTTTCAATAGCTGCTGGCCCTGCATCTGTACCTAATAATTCTTTATATTTTTCTCCTGCCACTCTTCTATTTTCCATTTGAAAATCTATATATTTTTGATCAAAAAGAATTGCTAAATTATATCTATGATCATATTTAAATTGTCTATTTGTATAATATGGTTGATATAATGTGTAAATAGCTGTTAATCCCATTTCCTCAAATCTTTTACCTGCTACCTTTGCCATTCTTTCAAATCCTATAGAATAATAAACTCTTACAAATTTTTTACTAGCTAAATTTAAGTTTCCTAGTACATATCCTCTTTTAAAACCTTCAGTATATGTTGTAACCATAGAGTCCATATCTTTTTCTGATACATTATTAAAATAATTAGCTATTTTTATTTCTCTATCTGTTACATAGCTATCATATTTATATAAATATCTTAAATCATTTAAATCTGAATCTTCTATTATATGAGCATAGTAATTTAAACTTTTATCTACAAACTTTCTATAGTATAAATCACTTTCCATTTTATTAACATCATAATAAAATGCTGTAATTACTTCTTTTACACCTAATATATTTTCACTATCAGCTTTTAATATTTCATAAACCTCATTATATAATTTTAAAGTTGGTAAAATAGCAAATATCTTATATGCAAATGCATTTTCTACATTTTCTCTAAGTTTACTATATAGCAAACTTAGTAGTTGTCCTAATTCTTTACCTAAAGTTTTTACTGCCAATTCAGGATTAGCATAACTTAAATCATAATTTTCTTCTAATATATCATTAAATAAATCTTGATTTAGCTTTTTTAGTTCTTCTAAAGACATAGTTTCTATCTCTTTAGATTCTACCTTATCTGTTACTTCTTTTAATGTTAGTATAAACTCAGAGGTTTCATAAAAATAATTTTTTAACTTTGTGTTTATTTTACAATTACTATGTATACCCTTAGCCTTTTCCATTTCTAGATAATATTTTTCTAATATAGCTTCATTTTCTTTTGTGAAATTTTTTAATAAATCCATTATAAAAAAACTCTCCCCTCTAAATACTTCTTTTCTTTATTTTACTATAAAATGCTAAAAATAAAAATTTGATTTTTACATATAATCTTAAAAAGTTAATTTTTTTACAAAAAATAAAACTCTAATATTAAAAATTAAATAATTGAGTATACAACTTTATAAATCTCATCTCTAACCTTTAAAAACTTTTCTCTACTTATCTTTTTAGGATAGCTCATTATTTTAAGTTCAAAATATTCATTATCTTTTTGTAATGGTGGCTGCATATATTCATAATCATTAAAATTAAAACCTATCCTTTTATAAAACTCAATTCTTCTTATTGCTATATCTTCTAAAGGTAATTCCACTTCTAAAATAACTTCTTTAGTAGAATTTATTAGAAAATCGTCCAAGATTTTAGTACCTGTTCCTCTTCCTCTTAAATTTTCATCTACTGCGAAATGTTCTATAAATATAAAATCTTCAAACTCCCAATATGCTAAAAATGCTGCTACTTTTTCATTTGCTTTAAAGTATAGCACATTATATAGGTCATTATTTAAAAGTTTCTTCTGACCTTCATAAGTTCTTCTTTCAATTGTTGGAAATGACTTATAAAGCAAATCATAAAATCCATTAAAATCTTCTTTTATATTTCCTTGTTTAATCATTATATCTTTCTTCTCCCCACCATTTAGGCATAAGTTCTTCTAAAGTAATAGTTCTCCTAGTTTCATAGTCAACCATAATCTCCATACTCTTATTTTTCTCTGATAACTGCATCAAAAACTCTCTACAAGCACCGCAAGGCATACCACTACCCTCTCCATAAGGAGCTTTATCTCGAAAAGCTATCATTCGTTTAATAACTGTTTCTCCACTATTAATTTCATCTTAATTTTTTAAAAGCATCTTTCGTATATTTAGCCTTAACTGAAGTCACTCTTTTGCTCTGTAAAAAGTTCTAAAAGAAAAATAATTCCTTATAAAAATATATTATACTAAAATAGACTAACACATTAAACACTTTTACCATAATTTATACCTCAAATCATAATTTGACATAAAACAAACCACTATGATACGCTAAAGTTAAATTATAAGTACTATATTTTGAATTGAGGAGACAATTAGATGTTTAACAAAATTTTAAATAATGTAACTAAAACAAATCCATTAGTTCATTGTATAACAAATTATGTTACTGTAAATGATTGTGCTAACATTTTACTAGCAGCTTCATCATCACCTGTAATGGCCGATGATGAAAATGAAGTTGAAGATATTACTTCTATCTCTAAAGCTTTAGTTATTAATTTAGGAACTTTAAATACACGAACAATTAACTCGATGATTAAAGCGGGTAAAAAAGCTAATGAACTTAATCACCCAGTAATATTAGATCCTGTTGGAGTAGGTGCTTCTTCATTTAGAACTAGTACAGCCTTAACTTTATTAAGAGAAGTTAAATTTTCTGTTATTCGTGGTAACATATCTGAAATAAAAACTTTATTACATAATACTAATACTACCAAAGGTGTAGATGCTAATGAAGATGATGCTATAACTTCTTCTAATGTTGATGATGCAGTTAATATAGCAAAAGCTTTAAGTACTAAATTTAACACTATTGTTGCTATCAGTGGACCTATTGATGTAATAACTGATGGAACAAAAACTTACTTAGTTAAGAATGGACATAAATTAATGTCTAAAGTTACAGGTACAGGCTGTATGTCTACAGCTATTATAGGAGGATTTTGTGGTGCTAATTATGATAATTTATTAGAAGCTACAGTTACTGCAGTTTGCGCTATGGGATTATGCGGAGAACTAGCCTATGAAAAAATCATAAAATTAGATGAAGGTACTTCATCATATAGAACATATATTATAGATTTTATGAGCAAAATGAATTATAACATTTTATCTGGAGGTGCTAAATATGAATGTAGATAATAAATCCTTATTACTT
This sequence comes from Clostridium sp., assembly GCA_015058405.1. Taxonomy (GTDB): domain Bacteria; phylum Bacillota; class Clostridia; order Clostridiales; family Clostridiaceae; genus Clostridium. Next base: position 9,792 of record SVCL01000142.1, on the reverse strand, counting down.
TATGCTGTTACAGACAGGTATTGGACTACAAAAGAAAAAACTTTAATTTCTCAAGTTAAAGATGCTATAGAAGGTGGTATTACATTTTTACAATTAAGAGAAAAAAATCTTTCATATGATGAATTTTTAGAAGAAGCTAAAGAGATTAAAAAATTAACTGATAAAGCTAATATTCCATTTGTTATTAATGACAATGTAGAAATAGCTATTAAGTGTAATGCTGATGGTGTTCATGTTGGACAAAGTGATATGGCAGCACAGGATGTACGTAGTTTAATTGGACCTGATAAAATATTAGGTGTTTCTGCACATACTGTAGAAGAAGCAAAACTTGCTGAAAAAAATGGAGCCGATTACCTAGGAGTTGGAGCTGTATTTTCAACAAGCACAAAAAAAGATGCAACTAATTTATCTGTAGAATTATTAAAGAAAATATGTGATTCTGTTTCTATTCCTGTAGTTGCTATAGGTGGAATAACAAAGGACAACTTATCAGAACTTGAAAATAGCAATATTAATGGTGTTGCAGTAGTTTCTGCAATATTTGCTGAAAATAATATAGTTGAAGCTACAAAAAAATTAAAAGAACTATCTTTAAGTTTTTCAAAAAAATAACCTAAAAATATAAAATGAGAATTAAAAATAAAGCTTATACAAGCTCAGTCTTAATTCTCATTTTTGTTTTATGAAAATATATACATAATAAAGAATTATATACTTTGAACCACTTCTTCTTTATATAACTTCTTTAGCTTTCTTAATACTAAAAATACACTTAATAGTATTGTTCCCTTAAACACACTTGAAATACTTATACTCCACCATATTCCACTAAGACCTAATATGTTTTCTTTACTTAATAAAAGAGCCATTGGTATTCTAGCACCTGTAAATATTATGCCTATATATGAAGGAATCTTTGTTCTACCTATTCCTTTAAATATACCAGTTATAGTTATTTCAATACACATAAATAATTGAGAATACCCTAAAACTCTAAGATATTCTGAGCCTTTTTCTATAGCTTCAATTTCATTTACAAATATAGAAAATAAGGGCTTACTAAAAAATATTAATGCACAACTAGTAAATATCCCCCATACAATGGCTGTAAGTATTGCTATCCTACTTCCTCTATTTATTCTAGAATATTTTTTAGCTCCATAATTTTGTCCTACAAAAGTAGATAAAGCTGCTGATAATCCTTCAGAGCTATTCCAAGATATTGATTCTATTTGAGTTCCCACTTTTTGAGCTGCTATAGCTACTGACCCAAATCCAGCTACTATTACCCCCATTACCATAGAGAATATAGTAAATAAACCTTCCTGAAGGGCTACTGGCAATCCTATATGACATAAGATTTTATAATAATCCGCATTAATATTTCTAAATAACTTAACTTTAAAGCACTCCTCTTTACTCCTTATAATTATGCTTATAAAACATAAAGTTACTATTACTTGAGCCAGTACTGTAGCTAAGGCAGCACCAACTACACCTAAATGAGGAATAGGTCCAAAGCCAAATATTAATATAGGATCTAATATAATATTTGCAACAAGTCCAACTGTATTTATCTTAAAAGGTGTTTTACTATTACCTAACCCATTAAAAATAGATGTAAATACAGGGTTAATAAAATAACATACCATTCCAATTGATACAACTATTAAATAATGTCTTCCCATTAAAGTTACATTAGTATCTCCTAATCTAAAAAGTTCTATTAATGGTTTATTAAATATTAGAAGTACTAGCATATATGTTACAGAAAATATCATATTTAATTCTATAGATGATTTTATATATCCCTTAGTAGCTTTTATATTATGTTCTCCTATACTTTGGGCTACTTTTATCTCTCCACCAATTTTGGAAATCATAATAAACGACATAGCAAGCCATGTATAGAAACCAGCAGTACCAACAGCTGCAACAGAATCACTACCATCTCTTCCTACCCACATCATATCAATCATGTTATAGGCCATTTGAATAAAAGATGTTCCCATTATAGGTAAAGCAAGTTTCACAAGTTTAGATGCAATACTTCCTTCTGTTAAATCTAATCTTTTGTTCATTAAATTCTCTCCTCCTCATTTTTGACATAGAAATTATTTTATCATATTATTACATCTTAGTAAAATATTCATATTTCTTTTCCACATGAATATCTTGCTACTATATTATTTTTAGTCCCAACATAAATCAGTTTTTCAATTCTTTCTTCATAAGTCCCATTATAGAATTTCCATAGATTTTTATCATCAATTACAAGAGCATCAAATTCATATCCCTCTTCAAAGCTCCCAACTTTTCCAAAGAATTTACCCCCACCTTTAGTGGCTAAATAGAAAGCTTCTGATGTTTTAAGCTGCCTACTTCCATCTTTATAGTTTAAAGCTCTTAACTTAGATGCCTTTATAGTGGAAGATATAACAGATAACATATTTAATGTATCTCCTGCTGAAATATCGGAACCAAGTCCAATATTTAATCCTTGCTCCATTAACTTATTAATAGGCGCTATTCCACTAGAAATATTAATATTAGAACTTGCACAATGAGCTATAAAAACATTATTTTTCTTCATTAATTCTACTTCTTCTGAAGTCAAATAAACACAATGAGCCATTACGGTAGGAGTTGTTCCAAAAAGTCCATATTCTCTATATACATCACCATACCCCTTTAACTTTGGAAATAAATCTTTAACCCATTTTACTTCTGAAGTATTTTCACTTAAATGAGATTGTACTGGTAAATTATATTGTTTAGCAATAAACCCAAGTTCCTTTAATAACTCATCAGTACAGCTTGGTGCAAACCTAGGTGTAATAATAGGTTTTATATTTTTATATCTATCTTTGTATTCTTCAACCCATTTTAAAGTTTCATTAATAGAATCCATTGTATCTTCAATTAAATAATCTGGAGAATTTCTATTCATATTTACCTTACCAACAAATGCTGATAACCCTTTTTGTTCTAATAAATCCATTAGCAATTTAGTAGACTTAGTATGTATACTGCTAAAAATAACAGATCTTGTTGTACCACATTCATATAATTCCTGTACAAAATCCCTATACACCTTTTTTGCGTATTCTATATCCTTAAATTTTGCTTCTTCCTTAAAAGTATAATTTTCAAGCCAATCTAATAAAGTTTTATCATAACCTAAACCACACAAAGTATACTGAGATGCATGTAAATGTAAATCTACAAAACCAGGAATAATTAAATTCTCCTTGTAATCTTTAACTTCAACACCTTTATATTCTTTTGGTAAAGACTTATACACTCCAACTATAGAATTATCTTTAACAACAATATAAGAATCTTCACTAATACAAAATTCATTAGCATCCTTTGTATAAATTAAATTTCCTTTAAGAATCAAAATATTCTCTCTTAATCTATTCATAATTCTTCTTTCCCCCATTGAATTTTAATTTATTCATTTGTTAGATTTATATTATATTACTAGATTACACCATATGTTTTTATTTATCAAAATATATATTTTTTGTAACAAAAAAAGATATATAAAAGCTAACTTTGTATACAAAGTCTTTTATATATCCTTTATTGATTATTTAAGTGTTTTCATTATATCATCTATAATTAACTCTTCTCTTAAATGATATCTTTCATATAATTCATCTAATGGTACTTTGTCTGTAAATTCTTTTGAAGCTCCAAAGTTTAATACTTTCATATCTTTATCACCATAGAACCTAGATACCTTTTCTCCAAAGCCTCCACTTATTACTCCATCTTCTAAAGTTACTACTAATTTATGATCCTTAATTAAATCATTTAGTAAATTTTCATCTAATCCACTTATAAATCTTGGATTGATTAAAGTAGCATTTATACCTTCTTCCTTTAACTTATCTTTTACCTTTTTACCTAAGTGATAGAAATTACCTACTCCTATTATAGCTACTTCTTTTCCTTCTTCGGTTTTCTTAAATACATTTATATTATCGAAACTTTCATTTGTTAAGCCTCCATAAGATACTACTTTAGTAGTAGGAACACGTATAGCTACTGGATATTTAGTTTGCTCTATTCCCCAATTTAACATAGAAATATATTCTTCTTTATTAGTTGGAGCAAGATATACAATGTTGGGTATGTTTGATATTAAAGGAATATCAAATATTCCAAGATGAGTAACATCTGCTCCTGTAATAGCAGCTCCATAAATTAAAATAAGTGCTGGATTATTATTTATAGCTAAGTCTTGTGATAATTGATCATAAGTTCTTTGAAGGAAAGAACTATGGAAGCCAAGTACTGGTTTTCCTCCTTGAGAAGCAATTCCAGAGGCTAAAGCTACTGCATGTTCTTCTGCTATACCTACATCTATATATTGTTCTGGAAACTCATTTCTAAACTTACCTAAAGCAACTAAAGTTGGTGTTGCAGCTGTTATTCCTACTAAAGTTTTATCTTCTTTCGCTTTATCTAATAAAACTTTTTCTGTTATTAAACCATAAGTTTCATCCGTAGATTTTGGAGTTAAAGGTTCTTTAGTTTTTAAATCAAAAGGCATTACCCAGTGAAATGCTTCTTTATTATCTTCTGCATCTTTATAACCTTTTCCCTTAATTGTATGCATATGAACAACTACTGGATGATCTATATCTTTAACCTTATTAAATGTATCTATAAGAGATTTAAAATCATGACCATCTTCTATATAATAATAATCAAATCCTAATGCTTTAAAGAAATTGTTTTCTGCCTTTCCTTTAGTTTCACGAAGAAGAGCTAAGTTTTTATATAATCCCCCATAGTTTGGAGCTATAGACATATCATTATCATTAACAAGTATAATTATGTTTTTATTACTAGCTGCTGCATTATTTAATCCTTCATAAGCTTCTCCACCACTTAAAGAACCATCTCCTATTACAGCTATTATGTTTTCACTTCCACCTTTTACATCTCTAGCTTTTGCAAGACCACATGCTAAACTTACTGATGTAGAAGTATGTCCTACCGTAAAGAAGTCATGTTCACTTTCGTTAGGCTCACTATATCCTGTAATTGTGTAATATTCATCTGGATTTATAAATGCATTTTTTCTACCTGTTAAGATTTTATGTATATAAGATTGATGTGAAACATCATATACTATCTTGTCTACTGGTGAGCTAAATACATAATGAAGGGCTATTGTTGCTTCTACCATTCCTAAGTTAGGTCCAAAATGTCCTCCTGTTGTACTTACTTTTTTTATAACTATTTCTCTTAGTTCTTCAGCTAATTGATTTAATTGTTCTAAGTTTAGACATTTTAAATCTTTTGGTTCATTTATTCTGTCTATTATCATGATAACCTCCATTTTGAATTATATTTATTTTGTTTTATATTTAATAATAGTATAAACCTTAGAGTTAACATCAAGTCAATATTTTTTTATTTCTTAAATCGTCATCCTTTCTCCTCCTATATTTTTTATAATCAACATTATAAAAAATAATATAATAAGTGGAGAATTTTCTTTTCCTTAAGTAGGTATTTTTATTTTTTCACCATAACTTTCTATAAAAAATAAGATAGGCGAAATCAACCTACCTTTACTTAAATTATTATATAATTCTTTAACCTTTTCTATTGATATTCCAGTTCCTTTTGATACAGTTTCAATATCAACTCCTAATTTTAAAAAATTAATTGCATTTTCAATAGATTTCCTCTCTTCTGCTGAACTAATCATATTTGCTCTTTCATGAAGTGATCTTTCTCTTTCCCAATATATTTTCATTGTTTCTTCATCGCTACTTAGATATTCTATCTCTTGCTCGGCCTTTTTTATTGCTGAATCCAAACTAATCAACTCCCATAATGTATCTTCAGAAATATCTTTTTCCAAAAATGCCAACCATATTTCTATGTTATTCTCTTTATAATCTTTATTTTTATCTTTAGTTAAATTGTCACCTTAAATTATTTTTATTATACCATCATTTTAAAATATTATTAATTAAAAGTTGAAAGCATAATTAATCCAATATAATCTTTCTCTACTTCATTTCTAATAATAACTTTACTCATTGCACCCCCCCTATTATATAATATACACTTTTACTTAGATTACTTTATAACTATTCTCTTTTCATACTAAAAATTATAGTTTTTTGTTTTATAACATATATTAATAATTTATTAAATATAAAGCAATAAATCAAAGTTAATAAAAGAGATGTAAAAAATATTGTTCAATAAAAAAAGCTTTACGTTTTAGTATTAAAAATACATATAAAACATAAAGCTTCTATAATTATTCAGAGGTAAGTTTTTATAAATTTATATATGATTAGCTACTTCATAAGCATCCCAAATACCATACATTATATTAGACACCTTACGAGCATCACCTAATAAATATATTTCTGGAACGTCAAATTCTAATTCTTTATAAAGTGAGTTTTCTTCCTTATAACCTACAGCTAAAATAACAGAATCGCATTTTAATTCTTTAACTCCATCTTTAGTTTCTATAGAAAGTACTCCATTTTCGTATGATTTTGCTTTTGCATTTACTTCTACATTAATATTATTATATGGAATTAACTTCTCTAACATTTCATGATTTGCAGAACATAAAGGTCCATTTATAGCTAGAAGTTTATCTAAGGCTTCTACTATAGTTACCTTCTTTCCTTGCATAGCAAGATGTAAAGCAGTTTCACATCCTACTAATCCTCCACCTATAATAACTGTTTCTTCTTTACAATCTTCTTTACCAGTTAAAACATCTGCTGCAGTAAATACATTTTTATTATCACCTAAAGAGAATACCTTTGGAGTTGAACCTGTAGCAATAATAACTGCATCTGCTCCTGAATCTAAGATAAATTCTTTACTCACTTCAGTATTTAAATGTACTTTTACCTTTAAGTCTTTTAATACATTTTCATACCAATTAGCAAGTCTTATATCATCATCTTTAAAGTCAGGTGCTCCACCTGGAATTAAATTTCCACCAAGTCTTGAAGCTTTTTCAAACAATACTGGTTCATGTCCTCTAAGGGCTAAAACTCTTGCTGCTTCACAACCTGATACTCCTCCACCTACTATTAATACTCTCTTCTTTCTTAAAATAGGATTTAATGCATTATCTTTTTCTTTACAAGCTTGTGGGTTTACTGCACAATTTAACATTGAATAGAATTGTATTCTACCCATACAACCTTCTTGACAAGATATACATGGTCTAACTAAATCATATTTATTGCTTCTTAACTTATTAACATAATCAGGATCTGCAAGTAATGGTCTTCCTAAACTTATGAAATCACATACACCATTTTCTACAGAATCTAAAGCCATATCAGGATCATCCATTCTACCTGCACAAATTATTGGCACATCAACTGTTTCCTTCATAATCTTAGCATAAGGTCTGTATGGTCCTTTTTCTAAATACATTGGGGGATGATTCCACCACCATGAGTCATATGATCCTACATCTATATCTAAAGCATCATATCCATACTTAACTAAAAGCTTAGCTGCTTCTATACCTTCATCTATATCTCTTCCCTTTTCAACAAATTCTTCTCCTGGAAGAGCTCCTTCTCTTAAATCTTTTATAAAACTTTTTGGAGAATATCTAAGTGTTACAGGGAAATCCTCTCCACAAGTTCTTTTAATTTCTTCTACTATTTCTCTGGCGAAACGTAATCTATTTTCTAAACATCCACCATATTCATCAGTTCTATGATTAAATAAACTTATAGCAAATTGATCTATTAAATATCCTTCATGTACAGCATGAATTTGAACTCCATCAAATCCTGCTCTCTTAGCATTAAATGCTCCTTCTCCAAACTTCTTAACTATAGATTTTATTTCATCTACAGTAAGTTCACGACATATTTTATCAAGCCATCTATGTTGAATAGGCGATGGTGCTACTGGTGGAAACTCACCTAAATTTGTTGGTATTGTTACTCTACCAAAACCACCTGACATTTGTAAGAATATCTTCGAATTATAAGCATGTACTCTTTCTGTTAATTCTTTACCTGTTCTTACAAATTGAACTGGATTATGTGTTGAACATGGACAATTTGGCATTCCGTGTTCTTCTACTTCATTATCAACAAATGTAACTCCTGTTATAATTAATCCTGTTCCACCTTTTGCTCTTTCAGTGTAATAATCAATTCCTCTTTGATTAAATCCACCTTCGCTATCTGCTAAGCCTAAAGGTCCCATTGGTGCCATAACAAAACGATTTTTTAATTCGCATTTTCCAATCTTAGCAGATTCAAATAATTTTTTATATTTATTCATATTCACACCCCTTACCCGTGTCAAATTTTGTAAAATCCAACAGTTTAATTATATTGTTATTTACCATATATGTCAACACTTTACTATTATTTTTCGTTAGCAATACTTTACATATAAAAATATTTAATTTAAATACAATAAAAACCATGCCATTTAAATCAAACGTCATGGTAAGTATTTACAAAATTTATTCTCCTCTTAATGCTTCTACAGCATCCTTTTTAGATGCCATTTTAGCAGGAATATGTCCTCCAAGCATAGTTAATACTGTACTAATCACTACTAATATAACAGCATAAACAACAGGAAGCTTAGCTACACCTTCAAGATCTGTTAACTTATATATTATTGAGTTAATTGGGAATGTTAATGCATAAACTATAGCAATTCCCAAAAGCCCTGAAAATACTCCAAGGATACATGTTTCTGCATCAAATACTCTTGTTATATCTTTCTTACTAGCTCCTAAAGCTTTTAATATACCAATTTCCTTAGTTCTTTCTAATACTGAAGTATAAGTAATTATAGCAATCATAATTAATGAAACTACTAATGAAATTCCAGCAAAAGCAATAAACTTCTTCTGCTGTAGGATAACTGTCTTCACTAGACTTTATACCCATAACTTCCTTTTGATTTTCTTGAAGTTTTTCTACATCTACTTCATAATATCTGGATCATTAGCTAAAGCTCTTGCTATAGCAACTCTTTGCATCTGTCCTCCAGATAATTGATTAGGTTTCTTATGTAAATGATCTTTAAGACCTACCCTTTCTAAAGCATCTAATGCTTTTCTATGTTTTTCTTCTGATGATACACCACTTAGTGTCATTCCTAGCTCAACATTTTCTACTATACTTAAATGTGTAATTAAGTTATAGCTTTGAAATATAAATCCTATAGAATTATTTCTATAACTATTCCATCTTTTTCTGTAAAATTCTTTGTGGATTTACCATTTAAAATTAAATCTCCACTAGTATAATTATCTAATCCACCAACTATGTTTAATGTTGTAGTTTTACCTGAACCACTTGTTCCAAGGATTGCTACAAATTCTTTTTCTTTAAAGGAAACTGATACACCTTTTAGAGCATGTGTTTCTATTTCCCCAACTTTATATGTCTTCTTTATATCCTTTAACTCTAACATTACACTCACCTCTATTCTATATCTCATTATGACTAGCTATCATTTTTAATAAGTATATATAACACTTAGTCATAAAGCAAGGGAATTTCTTATGTAACTTGCTTTTTCACAGAAAGTTCAGAAATATCTATTTATATAACTATATAGTTTTCCAGTAAGCGAAAACTTATACTAAAATAAGGGAGTGTCGCATTAGCAATTTAAAAAATTGCTAATGGCACTTCCTTTTTGGATAAATATAGCTATTTGGAGTTACTAAAAAACTTTGATCTAAAATTTAACGCACTTTAATAAAGGTTCGTAAAAATATAATTTTTT
>SVCL01000141.1 GCA_015058405.1 Clostridium sp. | reverse complement strand
TAATGAGACCGTTAAAATATGATGGTGTTTATGGAAAAAAATACAGAGGATAAAAGTTAAGCATAGGATTTTGAGTTTCCTATGCTTTTAATTTTAAACTTTCAATTAAGTTTCCCGAAGGGAGCGTGGCGAAGCCACTTTTTTCTTATAAATACAACTAGGAAAGTCTCTCCGAAAAACTTTCCTAAGTTATATATACTATATTCAATTGTATTTATATTATATACATAAACTTAAAAAATTATTCATTAGAAATAGAATAATTTTTATAGTTGAATTTATTATATTTATGTGTAAAACTTAAAAGGATAAATGAAATAAATATTAATAAAATTTTCTAGATATAAGTTCAACATAAGGGGGATCAGGCGATATGATTAAAGTTAAACTAGAGAAAAATAAAAGAAGTGAACCTGTATTTAAAATATCATTAAAAGATGAAGATTTAGATAAATATAGAGTATTAAAAAGAATTATTTTTGAAAGCAGAAAATTAAAAGGCGAATATAACTATAATGTACCCATGAGTTTTTTTGAAATTTTCTTTAGAACTATTCCTAAAAATCAAATAGATTTGTATAAAGATTCTATAGATTTTTATCTAGAATATTCTGATTCTTATGATGATAAATATTATTATAGAACTGAAGCAAATGCCAGTTATATGAGAAATTGGAGAGAAGAAGGTTGTCCAATTATATACAAGATAAATATAGATAAAATAGATAAATCTATAAATAAAGAAATTGCTTTTAAGAGGTTATCTAATTTAATAAAATAATACAAAACATAAAAACATTTCTAAAATTAAGAATGTTTTTATGTTTTTTTAATATATTAAAATAGTAGAGTTATTGTGATTATTTATAAAAAAATAAGTTAAAATTACACTTTTCATAATGGTAAAATTGTAGTAACATTACTTATATATGGATGTATAGTTTTCAGAATTATACATAAATTTATAAGAATATAATCGGTTCTTATATAAATAAGGGGGAATTACATGAAGAAATTTAATAGAAATATTAAAAAGCTTCAAAAAATAATTGGCATTTTTATAAGTGTGATAATGTTCATACAGTTAATAATGCCAATAAATTTTGCAAAAGCAGAGGATTTGGATTTTATCACAAATGTTAGCATTACTGATTTAGATGGAGCACCGTTAGATAAAAATGTTGAGGTTAACAAGGGAATCAAAATATATTTTGATTATAAATTTGATTCCACTAAACATAAACCAGGAGTAAAGTATAAGGTTAAGTTTCCTGTCGAAATAAAGTCCGAGGAAACGAATTATGAAATAATTGTAAAAGATAAAAAAATTGATAAAGAAATAAAGCTTGGAAATTTCTTTTTGGATAAGAATGGTGATGGTTATATTGAATTTGAAGATTTTAAAGATGATATAAAGGCATCTGGAAACTTCATAATTACTACTGGATTTAATGGTGATGCTATTGGAGATGGTGGTAAAAAAGTTATTACTTTTACAGTAGGAACTAAAAATACTGATATAACAATTGACTTTGCAACTAGTGGCGATGATGATAAACCAGACATGCCTACAATAACTAAAGAGGCTACTGATTATGATAGGATGAAAAATGAATTAACTTGGACTATTAAGGTAGATGCTAAAACTACACCTAAGAATGGTTTGTATATAGTTGATACATTAAGAACTACAAAGGAAGTTAATAAGCAAAAGATTAAGATACAAGAATTTTATAAAGACTCTCTTTATGTAAATGGAGAAAAAGCAAAAGATGATACATTTACTATTGAGGATGGTAAGTTTAAATATAAACTACCTGATGGTGTTACTGGAATAACTACTATAACTGTTAAGTCAAAATTATTACCTGAATATTTTAAACAAGATGATCCTAACAAGGTAATAAATAAGGATAAAATTAGAACTGCAAATAATGGAGTAGAATTATTTCAAGGTAATAAAAAAATAAAAGATGCAAGTGCCAGTAAAGATATTCCTATTCTTTGGGTGGATAAAATAGGAGCATATAATATTCATGACAGAACAATTGATTGGACAATAACACTAGATAACTATGGTGAAACAATTAAAAACTTTTCTTTATCTGATGTAGTAGTAAGTCAAGGAAGAACAGTTACTAAGACTGGCCCTGTTACTTCAGATGAAACAACATTTATAAGTGATAGTTTAAAAATAGTTGGAGAAGATGATGAAGAATTACCAGAAGAAATAAAAAAAGGTTTGAAATATGATCCAGCTACTAAAACCTTAACTTTTCAAGGAAGTTATGATAGGGTAATTAAAATTAAGTATTCCTGTAAAATTCCTGATGATGTTTATACAAAAGAAGTATCTATGAATTACAAAAATGTAGCATATTATGAAGCAGATAATTTAAAAAAGGATAATTCTACAGCTAATGTTCCTATTGATGGACGAATGATATACAAGGATAACGGTAATTACTATCAATCTGATACATATAATCCTATTACTCATGAATTAACCTGGAGAGTTATTGTAAATTTAAATGCTTTAGAATTAAAAAATGCAGTAGTTACAGATATAATTCCAAGTGATCAAGAATATGTATTAGGTTCTTTAAAGCCTACTGTTTCTATTCCAGGTGTAGGTATACAAGATTATAAAGAATTTTGGAAGGAAAATTATGATGAGGATACTAAGACTTTAACTTGTGAACTAGGAGATTTAAAGGATAAAGTTTATTTGGAATATAAAACAAAAATAAAAGATAAAAATGTATATGGAAATAATTTTGAAAATTTAAGCGAAGAACAAAAAACATTTAAAAATACAGCTTCCTTATCTACAGATTTATTTAGTATAGAGCCATCATATACAGCTGTTCAAACTGTTAAAGATTTCAATGTATTAAAAAAGACTGGTGTAGATTATGATTATAATAGTAATTATGTTACTTGGAAGGTAGAAGTAAATGCTGAGGGATTTAGAAAAAGTGGTACTAGTAAAGTATTATATTCAGATATTACTCATGGAAAATTAACAGATGATATTCCAAGTAATCAAGAATATGTAGAAGGTTCTTTTACTATAGATAATGGTGAAGATTTATCTACATTTAAATATATAGAGGCAGATAAAGATGATAAAACAAAATCAGGTACATTAATTTATGACTTTGGAAGCAACAAAATAAATAAAAAGTATACAATTACTTATAAAACTAAAATAATAGATAAAGATTTCTTTAACCCTGAAAAAAATGGTGGAAAATATAGTAATGTAGTTAAAAACAAAGTTAAACTAGAAGGAGATGAGCTTGCAGAAGGTGGAATAGTTACAGAAGGTACACAAGAAATAAAATGTTCTGCAATTCAAAAAGGTTTTAATTACGAGAAAAGTAAGAATAAAATCACTTGGAAAATTCTATTAAATAATAATAAGTTAGATTTATTAGATGGTGAAGTATTAGATGTTATTCCTGATGGTTTAGATGTTAATATGTCTAGCTTAAAGTTATATAAGGTAACAATAAAAAAAGATCCTGTAACAGGTAAATTTGAACCAGATGAGGATACTAAAGAAGAAGTTCCTATATTAGATGAGTATGTTAGCTTTAATGAAAAATCAAGAGAATTAAAGGTTGGTATTAAGAATATGAAAAATTATACCTACCTTTTAGAGTTTGTTACAATGATAAACACTTCTGTATTAGATAAAAATATTAAATCTATAACAAACAGTGCATCATTTAATGGTACTGTTTTATCAGGGGGTAACTCCACAACTGTTGATGATGTAAAATATGTTAAGGTTGAAGGCGAAGGAAGTATTGAAGCTAATGATATCACTGTAAAAAAGCTAGATGCAGATACAAAGAAGCCTATAGAAGGAGCAAAATTTATCTTACTTGATTCTGATAATAAACAGGTTTCTGATGTTGTTACTACAAATAAAAAAGGTGAAGCTACTTTTAATTCAATAGAAATTAATAAAAATTATAAGGTAAAAGAAGTAGAACCAGCACCAGGTTATTATCTTGATAAAAGTAAGGAAAATTCAAAGTTTGTTATGCTAACAGTAGAAGATTTAGAAACTGGAAAAACAATCGAATGGAAAAACACAAAAATTAAAGGATCTATAAATCTAACTAAGGTTAATGCAGAAAATGTTATAGAAAAATTATCAGGTGCCGAATTTGCAGTCTATAAAGATGTTAATAAAGATGGTAAATATGATAAAGATAAGGATATATTTATAGGTAATTTAAATGAAGATAAAGATAATATAGGAGAATATTATTTGAATGATGTAGAATCAGGTTCATACTTAGTAAAAGAAACTAAAGCTCCTGTAGGTTATAATTTAGATACCCAATATTATAAAGCAGAAATTAAAAATAATGGTGAAAAGGTAAATATAGAAACAATATCAGGTAAGTATTTTGGTAATACTCCTATAAAGGGAATATTTGAAATTAAAAAAGTTGATTTTGATAATCCTTCAAAAACTCTTCCAAATGCAATATTCGAAATATATAAAGATGTAGACGACAATGGTAAATATAACGAAGATAAGGATAAGCTTGTTATTTCACTTAATAGCAGTACTGGTATTTATACATCAACTCTTTTACCATATGGTTCATATTTAGTAAAGGAAGTTAAAGCACCACTTGGATATAATTTAGACTTAAAATATTATCCTTATAAAATTGAAGTAGATAGTAAAAAGGTAACTATTGAAAATCTAATAGGAAGTGGAGTATTCTCAAACAAAAAGATAATAGGCTCTGTAAAAATAAATAAAGTAGATAAAGATGATATTAATAAGAAACTCCAAGGTGCAGTATTTGATCTTTACGAAGATGTAGATAAAGATGGAAAATATGATAAAAACATTGATAAATACATTAGTAAAGTTCCAGGCAGTAAAGGAACCTTCAGTAAAGCAAATTTAGAATATGGTTATTATTTGATTAAAGAATCTAAAGCACCTATTGGATACAATATTGATAAAAATTATTATGGATTTAAAATTGATAAACAAGGTGAAGATGTAGAAGTTTCAAACAATAAGAGTAAATTATTTGTTAATGAGAAGATTAAGGGCTCAGTAAAAGTAAATAAAACTGATTATGAAGATTCAAGTCTTAATTTAAAGGGAGCTGAATTTACAGTATATAAAGATACTGATAAGGATGGAGTATATAATTCTGAGAAAGATACAATAGTTGGTACATTAACAGACAATGAGGGAATTTATACTATGGATAACCTAGAATATGGTTCTTATTTACTTAAAGAAACAGCAGCACCTATAGGTTATGATAAAGATGAAAAATATTATCCATTTGATATTTTAAATAATAATGATGAGAAGATTATTGAAAATGAAAAAGGTGTAGGATTTACTAATAAAAAAGTGGATACATCAGTAGGATTGACAAAGGTTGATAAAGATGATAATAGTATCAAATTAACTGGTTTAACATTTGCTTTATATGAAGATACAGATAAGGATGAAAAACTAGATTTAAATATAGATAAGTTTATTTGTAATCTTGATGAAGACAATGGAGTATATTATAAGAATCATTTGATTAATGGTAAGTATCTTGTGAAAGAAATGACATCTAAAGAAGGTTATAATATTGATGAAAAGTCTTATCCTTTCGAAATTTCAGATGATAATAAACATGTTAAAATATCAAATAATGATGATACAGGATTATTTGAAAATGAAATAATTAAAGGCAAGGTAGAAGTAAATAAAGTGGATTCAGAAGATGATTCTAAAACTCTAACTGGTGCAGAATTTAAGATTTACAAAGATGTAAATAAAAATGGTAAATATGATGAAGGAATTGATAAATACTATAAAGATCTTAAAGCTTTAGATGATAAGTATTATTTAAGTGATATACCTTATGGTTCATATTTAATTAATGAAAGTAAAGCTCCTGATGGATACAATATTGATAAAAACTATTATGGATTTGTAATAGATAATAAAGATAAAAATGTAGTTATTTCTAATAACAATAGTAATGTTTTTGTTAATAGTAAAATTAAAGGATCTGTTAAGCTTACTAAGATTGATGATGAAAATTCTGATTTGAAATTAAAAGGTGCAACTTTTGAAGTTTATAAAGATATAAATAAGAATGGTGAATATGATGATAATGATACTTTAGTTGGTACTTTAAAAGATAATGAAGGTATTTATACTATGGATAACTTAGATTATGGTTCTTATTTGGTTAAAGAAATAGTAGCGCCTATAGGTTATGATAAGGATGATGAGTATTATTCATTTGACATTTTAAATAATAATGACGAAAAGATTATTGAAAATAAAAAAGGTGTAGGTTTCATTAACAAGAAAGTAGATACCTCTGTAGAATTAACAAAGGTTGATAAAGATGATAATAGTATTAAATTAACTGGTTTAACATTTGCTTTATATGAAGATGTAGATAAGGACGGAAAGCTAGATTTAGAAAAAGACAAATTCTTATTAAATCTTGAAGAAAATGATGGTGTATACTTTAAGAAGCATTTATTAAATGGTCATTATCTAATTAAAGAAGAAAAAACCTTAGAAGGATATATTTTAGATGATGAAGCTTATCCTTTTGAGATTTCTGATGAAAATAAACATGCAGTAATTTCAAATAATAAAGACACAGAATTGTTTGAAAATGAAATTGTTAAAGGTAGAGTAGAAATAAATAAGGTGGATTCAGAAGATAATTCTAAAACTTTAAGTGGTGCAGAATTTAAAGTTTATAAGGATGTAAATAAAAATGGTCAATATGATGAGGAAATTGATAAATACTATAAAGATCTTGAAGCTTTAGACGGTAAGTATTATTTAGATGATATACCTTATGGTTCATATTTAATTAATGAAAGTAAAGCTCCTGAAGGATATGATCTTGATAAGAACTACTATAAATTCGTAATTGATAATAAAGGCAAAACTGTAGTGATTTCTAATAATGGTAGTGGAGCTTTTATTAATAATAAAATCAAAGGATCTTTAGAGATAACTAAAATTGATGATGAAAACTCTGATTTAAAACTAAAAGGTGCAACTTTTGAAGTCTATAAAGATACAAATAAAATTGGTGAATATGACGAAGATGATGTGTTAGTTGGTACTTTAAAGGATAATGATGGAGTCTATTCTATGGATAACTTAGAGTATGGTTCTTATTTAGTTAAAGAAACTGTAGCACCTCTTGGTTATGATAAAGATGAAAATTATTATTCTTTTGAAATTAGAAATAATAATGATAAAAAGATAATAGAAAATGAAGAGGGTAAAGGCTTTATTAATAAGAAGGTTGATACTTCTGTAGAATTAACAAAGGTTGATAAGGACTTTACTAGTGTAAAATTAAAAAATGCAGTATATGCATTATATGAAGATGTTGATAAAGATGGAAAGTTAGATTTGGAAAAAGATAAATTCTTATTAAACCTTGAAGAAGATGAAGGTGTATATTTTAAGAAACATTTATTGAATGGTTATTACTTAATTAAAGAAGTAGAACCACCAAAGGGATATCTTGTAGATGAGGATGTTTATCCATTTGAAATTAGTGATGATAATAAACATGTTGTAATTTCAAATAATGCTGATACAAAGTTATTTGAAGAGCAGATCATTAAGGGAAATGTAAAGATAAGTAAGGTTGACTCAGAAGATACTACAATAAAATTACTTGATGCTGAATTTAAATTATATAAAGACATTAATGGGAATGGTAAATACGATGAAGATATTGATGAATATTTAAGAGATTTTAATCAAATAGGTGAGAACTATTTTGTAGAAGACATTCCTTATGGTTCATATTTGGTTAATGAAAGTAAAGCGCCTAAAGGATATGAACGTGATACTAAGTATTATTCATTTAACATTAGTGAAAATAATAAGACAGTAGAAATAGAGAATGAAAAAGATAAAGGTTTCACTAATAAAAAGGAAATTGCTAATGTTCCAGCAAGTATGGAAAATTCTGCTTTACCTAATAGAGAATCTGGACCTATTGATGATATTCAATATGATGATTGTTCACAAAATGAAGTAATCAATAAGGCAGATGAAAAGATAATAGGTTCAAGCAGCAACACTTCTGATAATACAAATAAAATTTTATATACCATAGCTATTATTACTTCTTTATTTGTAGTGGGAATGAGTATATTATCTTATTCTAAGAATAAGAAAGAAAATAATAATTAAAATAATAAAAACTGTAATTAGGATGGGAATCTTAATTACAGTTTTTATTTTAACTAATTTATGTATTGTATTGACAAATTTGTAGTTACTTAGTATACTAAAACTCATATAAAGTATATATGAATACTAAGTTATCTTGACTGTTTCTTATACTTTAAAAATACAACTTAGATTTAAACAAATAAAGCAATAAAAAAATTATTTCTGACTAGAAAACTAGAGGATATATTTCAAATAAGTGAAGTATGTCCTCTAGTTTTTTTGTAGGATAGTTTTAAAAAGGGGGAAAAAATGTGGCAAAGAAAATCAATCTAGATTTATCTCAAGTTGAAAAAAGGGAACAAAGGCTTGGAACTATAATTGCTTGGACAGGAACTGCAGCTGAGTTATCAAAAGAATCATTTTATGAAGGAAGGGCTAAGGGGTGTAGATGTAGTAAGAATGGATGCAAACTTTGTGAACTTAAAGGTCCATTTCAACAAGGTTCAGTATGTAGCGAGCAAATGGTAGAGTGTCAAGCTGGAAATGTTCGTGATGCAGTACTTATACAACATTCACCAATAGGATGTGGGGCTGGTCAAGTGCCTTATAATTCAATTTATAGAAATGGTTTATCTATGAGACATCATAAGGTAGAAAATATAAGAATAATAAATACTAATTTACAAGAAAGTGATATGGTGTTTGGGGCCTCTAAAAAGTTAGAGCAATCTATATTAGATGCTTATGAGAGATATAATCCTAAAGCAATTTTTATTGGAACTTCTTGTGCTACAGGTATTATTGGAGAAGATGTAGAGAGTATTGCAAAGAAGATGGAAGGAAAGGTTAATGTTCCAGTTATTCCACTTCAATGTGAAGGATTTAAATCAAAGCATTGGAGTACAGGTTTTGATGCAACACAACACGGAATTTTAAGACAAATTGTTAGAAAAAATCCTTCTAGAAAACAAGAAGATTTAGTTAATGTAATAAACTTATGGGGGTCAGATGTTTTTACACCTATACTTAAACAATTAAATTTACGAGTTAATTATGTTGTTGATTTAGCTTCAGTTGAAGATTTAGCACAAATGTCAGAAGCAGCGGCAACTATTGGATTTTGTTATACTCTTTCTTCTTATATGGCGCAAGCTCTAGAACAGGAATTTGGAGTTCCAGAAGTTAAAGCACCAATGCCTTATGGTTTTCATGGTACTGATGAATGGATTCGTGAAATTGGTAGAGTAACTCATAGAGAAAAATTAGCAGAAGAATTTATTGAAAGAGAACATAAAAGAGTAACTCCAAAGATAGCTAAACTTAGAGAAAAATTAAAAGGTGTTAAAGGATATGTTGCTACTGGTTCTGCATATGCACATGGATTAGTAGAAGTATTAAGGGAACTTGGAGTTCAAGTTGATGGAGCTACAGTTTTTCATCATGATCCTGTATATGATAGTGGAGATAGTAGACAAGACTCCTTAGGACACTTAATTGAACATTATGGTGATGTTAAATCATTTAATGTAAGTAATAGACAGCAATATCAATTATATGGTGTTTTAAAAAAGCTACAACCTGATTTTATGCTTATTAGACATAATGGTTTGGCTCCTCTTGCTTCAAAGCTTGGGATACCAGCAGCACCCTTAGGAGATGAACATATTGCGGTAGGATATGATGGAATGATTAACTTAGGTGAAACTATCTTAGATATTTTATCTAGAAGAAAATTTCATGAAGATATCAAAGAACATGTACGTCTACCATATACAAAATGGTGGCTTGAACAGGAAGATCCTTATATCTTAAATAAACATCCAGAATTAATTGAAGATTACTTAGATTATGAGGAGGTAAAATAAGAATGGCAGTTGATAATGATATAATTAAACAAACTAATTCTATTAATGGAGTAAGATATGGATGTGCTTTAGGAGCTCTTCATAGTGTAGTTGCAATTAAAGGAGCTATGCCTATTACACATTGTGGACCAGGTTGTTGTGATAAACAATATGAAAGCTTAGCATTTTATAATGGATTTCAAGGTGCGGGATATTCTGGTGGTTCTGTTACTCCTAGTTGTAACTTAAGTGAAAAGGAAGTAGTATTTGGAGGCGAAAAAAAGCTAAGAGACTTAATAAAATCCACATTAAAGATTATAGATGCAGAACTTTATGTAGTGTTAAATGGGTGTATTGGAGAACTAGTTGGAGATGATATTGGTTCTGTGGTAAGTGAATTCCAAAATAAAGATATTCCTATCGTATATGCTGAAACTGGAGGATTTAAAGGAAATAACTTTATTGGTCATGAAATAATAATAAAATCAATTATAGACCAATATGTAGATAAGTTTGCTGTAAATAAGGATATAAAAGAAAAAGGTCTTATTAATGTTTGGACAGAACTACCTTATCAAAGTCCTTTTTGGAGAGGAGATTTAGAGGAAATTAAAAGAATACTTGAAGGTGCTGGTTTTAAGGTTAATATTTTATTTGGAAATAAATCTAATGGGGTAAATGAGTGGAAAACAATTCCTAATGCCCAATTTAATTTAGTTATTTCACCATGGCTTGGTTTAAAAACAGCTAAATATTTAAAGAGGAAATATAATCAACCATATTTACATGTTCCAGTACTACCTATCGGTGCTAAGGAAACTGCAAGTTTTATAAGAAAAGTAGTAGACTTTGCAGGAATTGATAATACTAAATCAGAGGAATTTATTAAAAATGAAGAAAAAGATTATTACTATTATTTAGAGAACTTTGCAGACTTCTATTCAGAATACTGGTGGGGACTTCCTTCTGCTTTTGCAGTAGTTGGGGAAAGTGTTTATAATTTAGCAATAAGCAAATTTGTAGTAAATCAACTTGGACTTATTCCTAAGAAGATGATTATAACTGATAATACTCCTGAAAAGTATAGAGATTTCATAAGAGAAGAATACAAAAGGTTAGCAAATGATGTATCAATAGATGTAGAATTTATTGAAGATGGGTATATAGCTGATAAAATTTTAAAGGAAACAGACTTTGGTCATAAACCACCAATAATTTTTGGTTCAACCTGGGAGAGAGATACCGCAAAGGAACTTAATGGATATATAGTAGAAATAGGATTTCCAGCTTCTTACGAGGTTGTTTTAAATAGAAGTTATATAGGTTATAAGGGTGCTTTAACTTTAATAGAAAAAATATTTTCTACAGCCATTTCTAAAAGTGCATAAAATATGATTTGAAGAAGTACAGCGATGTACTTCTTTTTTAATAATTTGAGATTGCAATCTAATTGGTATATAATGTTAATAATTAATTTAGTGGAGGTTGTTATGCATTACAATATTAATTATAAAATTGGATATCAAAATATTAAAGGAAAATGGTCGCTGTATTTTAGTTTTTTGGGGTTATTATGTTTATTCATTAATAGATTAATTGGTTTAATCATTTTATTTTTAGGAGTGCTTTCTATTATCCTTTATAAGAAAAGTTCTTATAATCAATCTGCAATTCGTTTTAATTATGCTATGAATTATATTAAGGAAGGAAAAAATAAACAAGCTAAAATTATATTATTAGATGCGATTGAACAAAATAAATTAAACAAAGAAGCTTATTTTTTTGTTGGTTGTATACTTTTTGAAGAAGAAGATTATACTAATGCTTTAGAATACTTAAAGATGGGAGGAGCGGACAATATAGCAGATGATAAATTAACATATGCCATGGGTATATGTTATTATCATATAGAAAATTTTAAAACTGCTATAGATAAGTTAAATAGTATTTCTTTTGAAGATAATGATGAATTAGAGTCTTGTAGATTATTTGTACTAGGCAAATCTTATTCTGAAATAGAGGAATATGAAAAGTCATATACTACTTTAATTAATTTAAAGAAAGATAATAATGAATTAAAAGGTGAAGCTTTAGAATATAATTATTATCTTGGAGTAAATTGTTATTATTTGGATAAGATAGAAGAAGCTAAAAAATATCTAAAAAAAGTCTATAGTGTAGATAAAAATTATAAATATATTAATTTATACAAAGATTGTATTTAAAACTGTAGTCATTAAATATACTATAAAAGTTATACTTTACAATGATCTATATTTACTATAGAGTAAAGGTGCCAAATATAAATATTAAAGGAGCATTAAAGATGACAGATGAAATTATATTAGTCGATTCATTGGATAATGAAATAGGTAATGGAACAAAAGAAGAAGTCCATAAGCTAGGTAAACTTCATCGTGCTTTTTCTATTTTTATAATAGACGGAAATAAAATGCTTATTCAAAAAAGAGCAATAGATAAATATCACTCAGGAGGGCTATGAACTAATAGCTGTTGCTCTCATCCGAGAAAGGGAGAAATGTTAAAAGAAGCTGTTAATCGTAGGTTATATGAAGAAATAGGGCTAAAAAGTGACCTAAAAGAAATAGGTTCTTTTGTATATTATGCAAAATTTAATGAATCCCTTTTTGAATATGAATATGATCATGTTTTTATAGGAAATTATAATGGAGATACTATAATTTTAAATAAAGAAGAAGTCGAATGTACTAAATGGATAGATATAAATGAACTACAAGATGATATTATTAATAATCCAGATAAATACACTATTTGGTTTATTACAGCTTTCCCTATGGTTTTAAAATATTTAACTAAGAAGTAGTATTAGATTTAACATAAAAACTATAATTTTTATTGTATATATGATAGTATATATTATGAAGATTAGGGCAAATATTAAAAGGAGTAATTAAAAGAATGAATTTAGTTACATTAGAAAATATAAGTAAAAGTTATAGCGAAAAAGTGCTATTAAACAATATATCTTTAGGTATAAATGATGGAGATAAAATTGGAATTATAGGTATTAATGGTGCAGGAAAGTCAACACTGTTAAAAATAGTAGCTGGTAAAGATGAGTTTTTTGAAGGTACATTAACTAAAAATAAAAATGTAAGGATTGAATATTTATCACAAAATCCAGACTTTAAAGAAGAGGCTACAGTTATTGAACAAATCTTTAGAGGAGAAACTAAAGAACTTAAGCTTTTAATGGAATATGAAAGCTTGGTAGAAAAGTTATCGTCAGAAGTAAGTGAAGAACTTAATAATAGATTATTAAAGGTTCAAGGGGAAATTGATGCATTAAGTCTTTGGGACCTTGAAAGTGAAGCTAAGAGTATATTAAACAAACTTGGAATAACTAATTATGATGAGAAGATTAAGAATCTTTCAGGTGGTCAAAGAAAAAGAGTTGCTCTTGCATCATCACTAATAACACCATGCGATCTTTTAATTCTAGATGAACCTACTAACCACTTAGATTCAGATTCAATAGAATGGTTAGAAGAGTTTTTAAATGCTAGAAAAGGAGCATTACTAATGATTACTCATGATAGATATTTCTTAGATAGAGTATCAAATAAAACAATAGAGTTAGATCGTGGTAATCTATATGTATATGATGGAAACTATACTAAGTTTCTAGAAAAGAAAATGGAAAGAATGGAACGTGAAGAAGCTGAAGAGTCTAAAAGACAATCTTTAATTAAGAGTGAGCTTAAGTGGGTAAGAAGGGGAGCTAAAGCTAGATCTACAAAACAAAAAGCTAGACTTCAAAGATTTGATGAACTTGTAAATAGGGAATATATTAAGCCTAAAACTGATGTTGAAATAAACTTTGTTGGTACTAGGCTTGGTAAAAAGATTATTGAAATAAGTCATTTAAGTAAATCTTTTGATAATAGAAACTTAATAAATGACTTTAATTACATTTTTACTAAGGAAGATAGAATTGGTATCATAGGTAAAAATGGAGCAGGTAAGTCTACTTTTATTAATATGCTTAGAGGAAGACTTAACCCTGATGAAGGTGAAATTGAAATTGGTGAAACTGTAAAGATAGGCTGTTTTGCGCAAGACGATAGAGATATGGACCCTAATATGAGGGTAATAGATTATGTACGTGAAGGTGGAGAATTTATACCAGTTGCAGATGGAACTAAAATTACAGCTTCAACAATGTGTGAGAGATTTTTATTTGATGGTACTATGCAATATACAAAAATAGAAAAGTTATCTGGTGGGGAAAGAAGAAGATTACATTTACTTAGAGTATTAATGGAAGCTCCAAATGTATTGTTATTAGATGAGCCTACAAATGATTTAGATATTAATACACTAAATATTTTAGAAGACTTCTTAGATACTTTTGTTGGAGTAGTTATTGTAGTATCTCATGATAGGTATTTTTTAGATAGAATATGTAATAAAATATTCTCTTATGAAGATAAAGGACAAATAAAAGTTTATAATGGTAATTATAGTGATTATCAAATTACTGCTGAGATAGAAAAGTATGAAAATGAATCTCCAGAAAAGAAGAACAAGAAAGTAACAAATAACAGAAATAGAGAAAGAGAAGCTAGGCCAAAATTTACTTTTAAAGAAGCTAAAGAATATGAAGAGATTTCTGATGTAATAGAAAAATTGGAAACAAGAATAGCAGAACTAGATGATGAAATGGCTAAGAATTCATCTTCTTATGGTAAGCTGCAAGAACTTATGGAAGAGAAGGAAAAGTTAGAAGAAGATTTATTATACAGATATGAAAGATATGAATATTTAGAAGATTTAGCTGCAAAAATAGAAGAATATAAGAATAATAAATAATTATAAGAAAAGGTGACAGTGTGGAATTACATATAACAGTAAAGGGTAAAAAAGAAGCAATAGTTTTCAAGGGAGATAGAATTGATGTTCTGGACTTTGAAATGCAAGGGGTAAAATATAAACAAATAAGATTTTTCAGAAAAGGTTTTTCAAAATCTGAATATATTCAAGAAAATTTAATAGTCCGCATGAAAGAAGTTAATAAGTAGACATAAAAAGAAGAAGTACTAAACAATGAATTATTAACATATAGTATAAAGAAACTAAAGATACTTACAGCTAAAAAATAGAATAGTATCTTGTGAAAGACACCTACAGCTTATAATCAAGGCAGGTGTCTTGTGTTTATGTTTCTTTATAGGGAGGGGGATAAACATGGCTTTTGAATTTATAAATTCCTTAAAAGACAATATTTTGAATGATGAATTATTTGAGGATTTAGAGGAATACTCACTTATAGAAGAAGCTAAAACGGATAGTTTATTGAATTTCTATGCTAAAGTAGGATTTCTTAGAGATGAAAAAGAAGAAAAAATTATAGAACTGTTTATGAAGGCCTATGAAGAAGATAAGTTAAAGGCAATTAAGTTGTTATTTTATGCAAGAGATAAGGAACAAGGTTTAGGAGAAAGAAAAATTTTTAGAATTATTGTAAATCATTTAGGTAGACTAGCATGTCCTTATCTTAAAAAGAATGTAAAACTTATTCCTATATATGGCAGGTGGGATGACATATATAGTTTATTTGATACTCCACTTCAAGGTGATGCTATAAAGCTTATACGTCATCAAATTAATGAAGATCTTAAATCAAAGGAGCCATCTAATATAAGTAAATGGCTAAAATCAGAAAATGCATCTTCAGAAGAATCTAAGGAGCTTGCTAGAAAAACACGAGTAGCTTTGGATTTATCGTCAAAGGATTATAGAGTTTTACTTTCCCATTTAAGAAGGCGAGTAAATATAGTAGAAGAAGAAATGAGTTCAGGTAACTGGAAAAATATTAAGTATGAAGAGTTATCTAAAGCTACAAGAATGAAATATAATAAAGCTTTTCTAAAACATGACAGAAAGAGATACCTTAAATTTTTAAAAGAATATGAAGAACTAAAAAATACTCATGAAGATGACTTTGAACCTTATTTCGAACCTTATGATATTATAAATGAATTATCACATAATTTACCTGAATATGATAAGGAATTTTATATAAATGAGTGGAAAAGAGTTAAATCATTATATAAGAAGAATAATGAGGATACTTTAGTATGTTTAGGTCTTAATAAAAAATACAGTACGGAATATATAAAATCACCAGCTTATTGTGCTGGTATAAGTACTGCATTATATTTTAATGAAAATAATAAAGGTAAGTTTAAGAATTATGTTGTTACTATGAATCCAAAACCTAATTTAAAAAAGATTAGTAAATTAAGTTTACAAGATAGAATTTTAGAAGTAGAAAATGCTTCTGTAACAAAAGAATTAAATGTTGAAGCAGCATTAGATTTAGTTTTATTTGCAGCTATAAAAAATGATATTAGTATGGAAAAGATGCCTAAAAGATTATTATTTATCATAGATGGTAAATGTAATTTTAAGTTCAAGGCAGATGATAATAAAATTATGCCTGCCTTTATGAGTGGAGAAGAATATGCACGAATTAAGGCTAAATGGATAAAAAGTAGTTATACTATACCTGACTTATGTTTCTGGAAAATAGATGGAGTTCATGAAAATAGTAAAGTAATTGTTGATGATAACGGATTTCAGTATGCTTCAGGATATTCTAATGAAGTATTTAAGTTTATAGTACAAGGAGAAAAGGTATCGTCTGCTAGTATTGAAGATGAAGTCTTTAATAATATTAGATATAGTAAGGTAGAAGATATAGAGGAATAATAATCTTTATAAATGGGTTATATTACAAATCAGTAGTATAACCCTTCATTTTTGAAAAAATATAATATTAAAAAATCGAAATAAATCCTTGAGTTGAGTTATTTCCATAAGGAATATATCCACATATAGCAAAGGCTTGAGGTATAACTAATATAATTTGTTGGCTACTACTAGGAAATAATATTTCAGTATTTAGTGGAGTTAATTCTTGAGAATTACTATTAAAAGTAGCTGCAAAGGCATGTTGGTAATTATTAACTAATAAGTCGCCTGCAATTCCATAATTATCATAATCTTTTTGAATAATTGAATTTAAGGATAAATTGTTATCTACCCTAGACCAAATAATATTACCTACAATATCCACTTCCATAATTAAATTCTTAGCAGCAATTACAAGATTATTAATATGATTTTCTATTATAGAGCCATTTAAAAGTACATATATATTAAAATCTTCATATATTTTCTGCCATAGCACATTTCCATATTCATTTAGTCTTAGTACAAAGATATTGCTTTTTAAAGAATTATCAATAAAATGAGCACCACATATAGCAAATCCTTTATCTTTAGTTTGAGTAATTGAAAGAGGTATACCTATATCAAAGGTTCTTTCCCATTCAATTTTATTATCATGATTGAATTTTATAATCCTAGTAGAAGTTTTGTTAACATCAATTACAGAACCGCATACAATAAATCCACCATCAAAAGTATTAGTTATGGATTGACCATTACTTTGTGTATTAAGGAATCCCAAAGCCTTTTGCCAAATCATTTTTCCATCTTGATCTATTCTAGCAACCCAAGTATATTTATCACATGAATATACTGAATAAAAATAACTTCCAGTAACAGCAAAAGTACCATCAGATAGTTTAGTTGCTGATGTAAAGAACTGAGAAAATGGTGCAGAATATATTTTCTTCCATAAGACTTGTCCTGTATTAAGAACTTTCATAGCAAAAGCACTATCAATATCAGAGAAAACTCGACCAAAAACAACATATTCTCTTAAATCTCTAAAATTGACACGATAAACAATATATTATATAAAAAATTGACTGAAACACTAAATTGGGTATAATTACATTAATAGTATAATTATTATAATAAAGAGTAAAATTGTAACAAAACATAAAATTAAAGTAAGTAATTATATTAAAAAATATTAAAATTAAGTAGGAGGTATAGATGAATACAAATAATGAGAAAGATATTGATTTCAAATTGCAGAAGGTAATAAATAAACTTAATAATACTAAAACTGAATATCCGTCAAATAAGACAGTTATTGAGTTGTTTGAAGAGCAAGTTGAAAAAAATCCTGATAAAATTGCTGTTAAATCTAAGGATAACGAACTAACTTATAAAGAGTTAAACGAAAAATCTAATGCATTAGCAAGGAGACTTCGAGAACTTGGAGTTAAACCTAATGAATTTGTTGGGATAGTGGCCGAAAGAAATATTAATACAGTAATTGGATGGGTAGCTATTTTAAAAGCTGGTGCTGCATATATGCCTATTTCAGTCGATTTTCCTAAGGAAAGAATTGAGTATTTGATTAATGATAGTAATTGTAAAATAATAATTACCGGTGAAGAAGAATTAAAAACACAAGATTTAGAAGTTTCAATAGAGAAAGTATCTTTATTAGACAATAAAAACTTTACAGAATCAGTTATAAACATTTCTAAGGTTAATACAGGAGAAGATTTAGCATACCTAATATATACATCAGGAACTACAGGTAAACCTAAAGGTGTTATGATTAAACATAAAAGTATAAATAGACTTGTTAAAAATACAAATTATGTTAACTTTGATAATGTTAGAATATTGCAAATGGGTTCCTTAACATTTGATGCATCTACATTTGAGATATGGGGTTCATTACTTAATGGTGGTACTGTCTATATTGCAGAGAAAGAAATATTAGCTGATATAAAATTGTTTAAAGAGACAATTAAAAAGAATAATATAAATACTTTATTTATAACAGTGGCTTTATTTAATCAATTTATAAGTATAGATGTAAGTGCTTTTGATGATTTAACTCAACTATATTTTGGTGGAGATGCTGCTTCAGAGAAACATGTTAGAATGTTAATTCATCATAATAAAAATATTAAAGTCTATAATGGTTATGGTCCAACAGAAGTTACTACTTTCGCATTATTTCATAAAGTGTCTTATGAAGATACACTTAGTAAGATACCAATTGGTAAGCCACTTTCAAATACAACAGCATATATTTTAAAAGATAATAAATTGTGTCCACTTGGAGTAGTAGGAGAACTTTTTTTAGGGGGACCTGGTGTTGCAAAAGGTTATTTAAATGATGAAAAGAAAACAGCAGATAAGTTTATTAATAATCCTTATAATGATGGAGAAATAATATACAGAACTGGTGATTTAGCTCTTTTAAGGGAAGATGGTAATATAGAGTATCTTGGTAGAATTGATAATCAAGTTAAAATAAGAGGTTTTAGAATAGAACTTGGAGAAGTTGAAAGTAAATTAAAAGAAATAAAAGAAGTTAAAGATGCAAAAGTTATAGTTAAAAAGCGTGACCAAGACAAATGTTTATGTGCATATATTATTTTAAATGATGGTCTAGATGTTGAAGATATTAAAAATAAATTAGGAGAAAAGGTACCTAAATATATGGTTCCTTCCATCATTATGAAGGTTAAAAGTTTTCCTTTAACTAAGAATGGGAAAATAGATATATCCGCACTTCCAGAACCTGAGTTTATTAGAAAAACTGAATATGTTACTCCAAGGAATAATGTTGAAAAATGTATGGTAGATGTATTTTCAGATGTTTTAGGTGTTAAAAGAATTGGGATTAATGAAAGTTTCTTTGAACTTGGTGGAGACTCAATAAAAGCAATACGTATAGTATCAAAATTACATGATAATGGTTATGAAATAACAGTAAAAGATATTATGCAAAATAAGTATATTCAAGAGATATCGCCTTATATAAATAAGATTAAAGAAATGGAAATAGATCAAGGAGAAGTTACTGGAACAGTAAGTTTAACACCCATTCAAAAAGAGCTCTTTGAAAAGGATTTAGAAAATCCAAATTATTCTACTATATCCTTCTTATTAGAATCAAAAGAAATTATACATAAAAAATGTTTAGAAAAGTCACTCACAGCTATTGTAAAACATCACGATATGTTAAGGACTGTTTATAGAGATTATGAACAAAGAATACAATCCTTTGAAGAAAGTAAATTATTTGATTTATACTATTTTGACTATACTAATTTAAAAGATGAAATAAAAATTGATACCCAAATAAATTATGAATCAAAGGAAATACAAAAGAATATAGATTTAGCTAATGGACCATTATTAAAAGTAGGAATGTTCCATACTAATACTAAAGATTATATATTTATTTGTATTCATCAGTTAGTTGTAGATGTTATATCTTGCAGAATAATAGCAGAGGATCTTAACTTGGCCTATAAATTAGCAAAAGAAAATAAGGAAATTCTACTTTCACCTAAAACTATGTCCTTTCCAAAATGGAGTGAATACTTAAGAGAATATAACAATAGTTTTATGCTAAAAAGAGAAATTCCTTATTGGAAAAACGTAGCACAAAATATTGTTAAAGGTAGGATACTATATAATGGTGATGTAAAAGAAAAAGGTATAGGTAGTGCAGAACTAAAATTATCTCAAGCAGAAACTTACAAATTATTAGGAGATGTGAATAAAGCATATAATACTGGAATAAATGATTTATTATTAGTTTCTTTAGCTAGAGCAGTTAATGAATTAACTGGTAATGTTAATGTATCAGTTAGTATCGAAGGTAATGGAAGGAATTTACCTAAAGAAAAAGTAACTATAGATAGAACTGTTGGTTGTTTTACAAGTATATATCCTGTGAACTTTAAGAATATAGGCAAATCAATAGAAAAGGATATTGTAAATGTTAAGGAGACTTTTAAGAGTATACCAAATCACGGAATAGGCTATAGTGTATTAAAATCATTTAATAAGGAAATGTTCTCTCATGATGAACCAGATATTTTATTTAATTATATAGGTGAATTTAATCATGATACTACTATGGACTACTTAGTTATGAGTGTAGCTCCATATGAAAAAGTTGCATTTAATGAAAATAGATTTGGACATAGGATAATTATTGATAGTTATATAGTTAATGGATCTTTAAAGTTTATAATAAATTTTAACAAATCATTATATAATGAAGGTTTTATGAATGAATTTGTAATTAAATACAAAGAGAAACTTATAGAGATTATAAATCATTGCAGTTCGGTAGCAGAATTTAAAAATACAGCATCAGATTTTGGTGAATATAAATGGAGTAATGCAGAATTTAGTAAATACCAAAATTCTTTAAAAGATAAGAACTATAAAATAGAAAGGATTTATCCATTAACAGGAATTCAGGAAGGAATGTTATTCCATAAACTAATGAATAAGGATACAACTGAATATGTAGTACAAAGTATTTATAAATCAGAAAAAACTATTAATCAAGAAATTTTAAAAGATAGTATTAAGGTTTTAGAAGAAAAATATGAAGTATTACGTACAAGCATTGTATATAAAGAGGTGTCTAAGCCAAGACAAATACTTTTAAAAGGTAGACCTATAGAATTAGTTAGCATTGATTTATCAGAAAATACTGAAAAACAAATAGAATTTAAACATATTATTAATGAAGATGTAAAAAGAGGGTTTGATTTACAAGAAGATAGGTTACTAAGATTAATGTTAATAAAGTTAGAAAACAATGATTATAGATTAGTTATTACTTTCCATCACATAATTCTAGATGGATGGTGCTTGTCTATACTTATAAATGATATTAAAGAAATATACACTAAATTAGTTGATGGAGAGAAAACAGAAAAACTAATAAAATCTCTTACTAAGAATGTTCCATTTGAAGACTACGTGAGACTAATAAATGATAAGGACAATTCAGAAGGGCTTAAATACTGGAAAGAATTATTAGCTGATTATGATGAAAAAGCAGAAATAAAGCCAGAAGGAATCTTAGAAAAAGTTAATAATGAAGTTAATAGCGTAGAGTTGTCTTTAAGTGCAAAGCAAACAAAAGATTTAGAGAAGGTAAGCGGAAAATATGGAGTAACTGTTAATACAATAATCGAAGCTGTTTGGAGTGTAATACTACAAAGATATAATAATTCAAATGATGTAACATTTGGTAAAGTAGTATCTGGAAGAAATGTTAAATTAAATAATGTTGATGATATAGTAGGTATATTTATTAATACAATTCCAGTAAGAGTAAAAACAGAATTAAATGATAAGTTCTCAGATGTTTTAAAAAGAATACAAGAACAGGCAATAAGAAGTTTAAAATATGATTATTGTACTTTGTCAGATATACAAGCACAAAGCGATTTAGGTAAAGATTTAATACAAACTATTGTTGGATTTGAAAATTATTATGTTCATGATAGTGATGATAATAGTAAATTAAAAATAAAATTAGATAGAATTAGAGAAGCAACTAATTATCCATTAAGTTTTGATATAATACAGTCTGATGTTTTAAATTTTAAAATAATGTATGATACAAAAAAATATAATGAGGATGAAGTACGAAGAATTTTATATAAGTTAGAAACGGTTATTAATAATATAATTGATAATCCTGAAGTACAGTTAAAAAGTATTGAAGTTTTAAATAAAGATGAGAAACAAAAAATCTTATATGAATTTAATGATACAAAAGCAGAATATCCTAATGATAAAACAATTATAGAATTATTTGAAGAACAGGTTAAAAATAATCCTAATAATATTGCTGTAGAATATGAGAATGAGTCTATTACCTATAATGATTTAAATGAAAGAGCAAATTACATAGGACAAGCTTTACGTGAAATATCAGTTAATCCTGATGATGTTGTAGCTATAATATGTGATAAATCAATAGAAATGATTTTAGCTATTATAAGTGTATTAAAATCAGGAGGGGCCTATATGCCTATAGATGCAGAACAGCCTGTTGATAGAATTAATTTCATGTTAAAAGATAGCAAGGCAAAAGCTATATTAAGTGGGGTAGGAAGCAATAAAATTATAAATTCCATAAAGAAAAATATTCCGGTAATTAATCTTAGAGAAGAGAAAGGTGTACTTAAAAACAACCTAAATCATGTTTCAACTTCAAATAGTTTGGCATACATTATATTTACATCAGGTTCAACAGGAACGCCTAAAGGAGTTATGCTTGAAAATAAGGGGGTAGTTAACTTATCATATTGGAGAAAAAATATAGATAAATTAACATCAGATAGCGTGGTATTACAAAACTTTAATTATATATTTGATGGATCAGTGTGGGATATATTTCCATGTCTTTTGGCCGGTGGAAAACTAAGAGTTGTCTCAAAGGAAGAGAGAAATAACTTTGATAAATTATTAAAATTACTAAATAAAGCTAGTATTATAATGGTTCCTTCATTATTCAGAAGTATTTTAGAATATGCAGATACTCCTGAAAAAATAGAAAAGTTAAATTCATTCTCAGATGTTCATCTAGGAGCTGAAGCATTATCAAAAGATATTATAGAAAAGTATATAGAAATTGATAAAGATAAGCTACAGTATATGTATAATAATTATGGACCTACAGAGGCAACAGTTTGTAGTACTTTCTTCAATCTCAAAGGAGTAAAGAATACAGATATAATTCCAATAGGAAAACCAATATCAAATACACAAGTGTACATTATGAATAATGAAAACTTATGTGGTATAGGTATGCCTGGAGAATTATGTATAGGGGGAGATGGTTTAGCTCGTGGTTATCTAAACAGAGAAGATTTAACAAAGGAGAAGTTTATAAATAATCCATTTGGAAAAGGAAGAATATATAGAACAGGTGATCTTGCAAAATGGCTTCCAGATGGGAATATAGAATATTTAGGAAGAATAGATAAACAAGTTAAAATCAGAGGATTTAGAATAGAACTTGGTGAAATAGAAAATAGAATTAGAGAACTTGAAGGGATTCAAGATGTAGTAGTGCTGGCAAATGATGATGTTATGGGAGATAAGTATTTATGTGCTTTTGTAGTAAGTAAAGTAGAATTTAATGCAAAAGATATAAAAGATGAATTACGAAAAAATCTACCTAAGTATATGGTGCCTTCATATTTTAAAAGAATAGAGTCAATTCCTCGTACAATTAACGGAAAAATTGATACTAAATCTTTATTAGAAATTAAAATAATAAAGAGTGATTTAAAAGATTATGTAGCTCCAAGAAATAAGATACAACAAGATCTTATAGAAGCTTGGGAGAAGGTGACTTCTGTTAAGGGATTAGGAATAATGGATGAATATTTTGATTATGGTGGTACTTCTATAAAAGCAATTCAGTTTGTATTACAATTATCAGGTAAATACAAAATAAATATAAATGATGTATTTGAATGTACTACAATAGAGGAACTATCGGAAAGAGTAAACTTAGCTCATAATAGTTTATTTAATATAGAAATGAAAGAAGTAGATGAAAAAGGCGACTTATTTTTCGAAAAAAATGAAGAATATAAACTTAATAATAAGAAATATAGTGATATAGACTTAAGTGTAAAAAAAGACTATAAGGAAGTTTTATTAACAGGTGCTACTGGATATCTAGGAATTAATTTATTAGCAGATATTCTTAAAGGAACAAACTTAAATGTTAATATAATAGTAAGGGCTTTATCAAAAGAAGAAGCAGTTTCAAGAATAAAAGCAAGTATTAGTTACTATTTTGATAGAGATTTTTATGAAGAGTATAAAGAACGTATTAGTATCTATAATGGTAATTTAATAGTAGAAAACTTTGACCTTAGTGATGAAGAATACAAGGATTTAGCAAAGAAAGTAGATTGTATTATTAACAGTGCTGCTAATGTAAAACATTATGGAGAATATGAAACTTTCTATAATATTAACTTTAAAGCAGTTAAGCTTTTGGTAGATTTTGCAAAGAGGGGAAAAGTTAAAGATATACATCATATATCAACATTAAGTGTAGGTGAAGGCAATGTAGCAAACAAAAATAAGGTATTCTTTACTGAATATGATTTTGATTTAGGACAAAGTCTTGAAAATTATTATATAAAAACTAAGTACCTAGCTGAAGAATTATTATTTAAATCAAGAGCAGAGGGATTAAATATTAATATTTATAGAGTTGGAAATCTTGTATTCAATTCAAATACAGGAGTTTTCCAAAAGAATATTTCAGAAAATGCCTTTTATTCTGTATTAAGAGCAAACTTAAAATTAAAAATCATGCAAAATAGTTCTGAGGGAACCTTAGAGTTTTCATATGTTAATGAAACTAGTAAAGCTATTGTTCTTTTATTTGATAAATTAAATTTAAATAATGAAGTATTTCATATTTTTAATGAAAATCACATAAATGTAAATGAATTTAATGCTCTTATAAATAAGTGCGGTTTAGAATTAAAATTATTAGGAATTAATGAATATGAGAAAGAACTTAAGAAGAAATATGAAGATGAAAGCAGCAGAAAATATGTAGAGGATTTATTAATGCATACTCAAAACCTAGCAGAAGACATCAGCACAAAAACTATTTTCTTAAATAAGAAAACATCAATGATCCTAAAAAAATTAGGATTTAAGTGGTCAGCTTTAAATAAAGATAAGATACAAAAAATGTTAAGTTATTGTGATAAGGTTAAATTTCTATAGTACTTGACCTAAGAAAAAGAATTATACTTAGAGAAAGGAATTTAAATATAGTTCTTTTTCTTTAAAACTTTGTGAATTTTATAGATAATTTGTTAAGAAACACAAAAGAGTATGTAAAAAAACATATCTTTAAAAAAAGCTATGTGCATATACATTTTTCTTGCAATGTAAATAAGATTAAGATATATATGAGGTGGTAAAATTGAAGAAAAAATATAAGGTATATCAAGTAGATTCTTTTACAAAGGAAAAGTTCACAGGAAATCCAGCAGGTGTAGTATCAAATGCAGATGGATTAACAGAAGTACAAATGCAAAAAATAGCAAGAGAATTAAATAACTCAGAAACAGCTTTTATTTTTTCAAGTAGTAATAAGGAGTATGATGTTCATGTTAGATTCTTTACACCTACAAATGAGGTTCCTATATGTGGACATGCAACTATTGCAGCACACTATGTAAGAGCACTAGAAAATAAGTTTAAAGACAATATTAGAGTGGTTCAAAAAACAGGAGCAGGAATATTACCAGTAGATATTATATATAGTCATAATGATTACAAAATTGTTATGACACAAGGAGAGGTAGAAGTAAGTGAACCTTTATTAAAGGAATATCAGGACAGGTTAATCGAAGCTCTAGGATTAAATGTAAATGATATTAGAGAAGATTGTCCTATTGCAATTTCATCTACAGGGCATTCAAAAGTTATGATTGGAATAAATGATATAGAAAAATTACATAGTTTAAAACCTGATTTAAGTGTGCTTTCAAAGTTAAGTAAAGATATTAACTGTAATGGATATTATGTATTTACACTTCATCCAAATGAAGTGGCGTTAGTTCATGGAAGAATGTTTGCACCAGCTATAGGCATAGCTGAGGATCCTGTTACAGGTAATGCTAATGGGCCTTTAGGTGCATATCTTGTACATTATGGGTTAGTTAATGTTAATATTTCTGAGTTTTCTTTTGATGCAATTCAGGGGGAAGCAATTAATAGAGCTGGCAAGATGCGTGTTAAAGTTGAGATTAAGGATGAAAAGCCTGTTAAGGTACAGATTGTTGGTGAGGCTGTTGTGACTTTTTCTACAGAAATTGAAGTTTAAAAAGACATAGTTTATTGTAAGGGATTATTATTTATTAAAGTGATAATAATTCCTTTTTGTTTTGAGAAGATACTGTTCTATGAAGAGAAAAACTATAATTTTAGAATATTATTTAAAATTATACAAATAATTGTAATATAGATATAATATAGATATTTAACATTTATTATAAAACTATAGGATAGTGTAAAGTTGGCTATGAAAAAATAAGGTAGAAATAAACAATACTTTATTTTATGAAATAGATAATAAACTATCAAAATTGATTTA